>JAEZBW010000503.1 GCA_023426765.1 Bacillota bacterium | reverse complement strand
ATCCCACCCATGCCGACAGGCCGCGGAAAAAGGTCTCCTTTTCGGGCATTTGCAAAAGCGCCTGAACCACCTTTTTGTCCAGAAGCTTAAAATCGGAAGCATTCTCCAGGTTAAACCCGGATAATCGGTGCATGATTTTATAAAACAGCGATGCACCAAGGCGCGACAGGGAGCTTTCCTTTCCCCTGTCCTCCTTCACAGCCTCTACAACCTCAAAGCCTTTTTCCCACAACCGAAGCATCTCCGGTATTAATTCCGGAGGATGCTGAAGGTCGGCATCCATGATGATGCAGGCATCTCCCCTTGACCTGGACAAACCGGCCATGATGGCGGCTTCCTTGCCGAAATTACGGCTGAATCGGATTGCCTCAAGGCCGGTGATTTTGCTTGCCAGGCTTTTCAGCACCTGCCAGGTCTGATCCCGTGAACCGTCATCAACCAGGACCAGTTGATATTGATCTGAAATGCTTTCAAGCGTGCTGTTGATCACCGAAATTGTCTTTTCAATTTGCTTTTCTTCATTATATACAGGGATAACTACCGTCAGCATGTGAATCTTCCCCTATTCTCCCATTTTTCCTGAGCCTGTTTTCATTATGGCATAAGAAGCTGATCATTCCTGTGCTTCATTCTGTCGGCTTCCGATAGCAATTTCCCTCATATGATCCTCAAAGGATTTCAATTGAACGGGATACAGCTTTAGTGTTTCACTCATGTCTGCAGCCAGATCCTCACTCATATGGGCCACCTGCTCTGATGAGACACCCGGATGGATGCCAGCCTTTTCAAGCAATCTCAGCATCCCGCGAACAGGTTTTGCGGGAATGGGCAGAATTCTTGCCTTCCTGCCCATGCTTTTCCCTATGGTCTGAACCAGTTCCTTAAACGACATGGCTTCCTTTCCTGCGGCATATAATGTGAGCCCGGGCTTGAAGTCTTTGATGGCTGCTACGGTTAAAGCGATAAGCTCCTGCAGGTGTATCGGCTGCTCTTTTGCCTTTCCGCTTCCAAACACAGGTACAAAGGGCAGCTTTTCAACATAACTGATGATTTTCCCAAGGCTTCCCTCTCTGTCCTTAAAAACCAGGGACGGTCTTAGGATCATGTAATCCAGGCCGCTATATTTGATCTCCTGTTCGGCCTCCAGCTTGGAGGCAGCATAGCTCCCTTTTGATTTCAGGTCTACATTAATGGTACTGAAAAACAAAATCTTCGGGATATGATTGTTTCTGCAAAACGTAATGGCATTCTTTGTCCCCTGTATATTGATAGCTTCGCACAGGGCTTTGGACTCGGTTTTAAAATAACCCGCCAAATGAGCAAATACATCAATTGCAGCATCAAGCTTTATCTCCGGTAACCCCTCAAGGTTCCCCAAAACCGGATTCACCTTTGGAAGAAATGCGATTTGTTCCTTTTCCCTGTAGAGCACATAAAGATTGTCCACTGCGTTATCCGCTGACAAGGCCCGGATCAGATCTCTCCCGATAAATCCCGAAGCGCCGGTAATAAAAATATTCATATCTTGTCCTCCTTGCAGAAACGTTAAAAACAATGCTGCGTGCGTTCACAGGTTAAGCAGGCAGGCAGTCCTTCTCTGAAGCGGAAATTGTTATATGCCCCGTCACACGTTACTGACCCTTAAGTGAATAAGAGTTATGGAAATGAGCCGGGTGTTTTGCGGGGCAGGAGCCCATTTGGCCTGATTACAATATCGCCGTCATCTGTAATTACAACATCGCACGTTCTCTAAAAGAAATTTCCGTATTTGGCAAGCTGCGCGATAATCTTCGGAAAGTTAAACAGAATAACCCACTTTTTTCGCCACAGCACCCCGATTTCCCGGGCATCGTTATAAAAACACGGAGTGTTTCGGTTACACTCTTCAAGCTTTTTGCAGAAGGTTTTTCTGTCTTTCCGGAAGGTATCCAGGCTGAAGGTATGATCGGTAAATTCAATGCAGGGGCTTTTCACCCCGGTTTCGGTCATCAGGAAGGAATATCTTGCCGCATCACACATCGGCATGCCTTCGCCCTTGATATACCGGATATGCTCCTGATAAATAAGATATGCCAGAAAGTTATTCTGCAGCGCTTTTGCCGACATGTACAGAAAAATCTCGGCTACATCCTTCCACTGGTATGTCAGTTCGTCGTTTTTCTTTCCTGCCACGCCTTTCACAAAGATATACGGACGGATGGCATACATAAACCCATGCCCGGATGCAAATTCTTCTATCTTTTTAATATCGTTGAACTTAGACAAACCGGTAATAGTGGTGGTGATGGACCAATTTCCCTTTCGCTCCAGCCCGGAGATTCTTTCAATGTTCTCCAGCACCTGCGGCAGTTTGTCTGCTCCGCGCAGCTTCGCGAACAGGGCAGGATCCAGTGAATCAATGCTGATAGCCAGATTACAGCTCCTTTTTGCGATTTCCTGTGCAAGCTGTTCGGTCAGCAGAATTCCGTTGGAGATTACAGTCGGCTTGATGCGATATTTTAAGAAAAGGTCAACGACCTCGATGATGTCCTTACGGACAAGGGGTTCTCCGCCTTGAATGAAGACATAGCGTATGCCGAAGCGTTTCAGCTTTTTAATTTCGTCTTCTAATTGGTTTAAATCCATATCCTGGCTGGTGGTTTTCCAGATATTGCACATCAGGCAGCGCTGGTTGCACAGCTTGGTTACATCATAAATCGCCAGTATGGGCCTTTTTAACAGTACATTGATCAGTGCCCGTAACATATATTTCTTGCTTCTCCTCATCTGCTTTCCTGTTATTATATCACGTTTCGAATAGAATTACTGATGGATTGGGATGAAACGTGGAAGATTCTTCACTTCGATTGGAATTCTCACTTGGTAACCGCACCACGATAAATAAATGCGAAGCTGTCATCCTGGATCGTCAGGTGCTTCCCGATATCAGGAATATTACAATCCAGGACACACCGAACAGAAGAATGCTGAGCATCAGCAGCTTGTCTGATAGGATGATTTCCTCTGGAAGGCGTCCTTCCTGCTCCTCCAGAATTAACTGCATATAGCGGAAAAGCCCGAAGAAAACAAACAGGATCGTTATCATCGGAAGCTGATTGGCATATTCCAGAATGGTATACAGCGAATAGGTGATGGCGGTGCCTGTAACGCTGATCTGTATCAGTCCCTTTAGAAAATCATCGGTATAATAGGACAGCACTTTTCTGTGTTTGACTGAGTTCTCCTGAAGGGACGCTTTTTCAGACTTCCTCTTGCCTGCGCCCAGGCATAGCGCAATGAAGAATGTGCATAACAGCACCCACGATGAAATATACACCTGTATCGCGGCCGCTCCCGAAATGACCCGCAGAACAAAACCGAGCGAGATAATCATGATGTCCAGTATCGCTATCTTCTTCAGAACCAGTGTATACAGAATGTTCATGGCGACATAGGCAACAATGCAGGCGACAACCGAGGGGTGGATAAAATAGGATGCGGTAAGACCTCCGACCAGCAGCAGAACCATCAGCACCGCCGCGGAGCTCTTTTTCACGCTGCCCGAAGCAAGGGGCCTGAGCCTTTTGGTTTCATGCAGTTTGTCCTTCTCGATATCTATGATATCATTGAGAATATAGATCGCTGAAGATGCGGCGATAAAGCATACAAGGGTGAAGAATGCCTTCAGAACCGCGTCGGGATGTGTAAAGGTTTTGGAAAATATCAGCGGAACCAGCACAAAAACATTCTTAATCCACTGTTTGGGCCGTATCAGTTTCAGCATTTGCCTTACCATCATTTGTCTCCTGTGGGGACGGGCGGCGGATTTTCTTCACCCGGTATATCGTACAGTAATTATTCTGGGCAATCTTTTTCAGATCATACAGTCTGCGGAATTCCGACACCGTCATGAAGCTTTCGGAATCCATCGGTCCGGTCCACACCAGATAAACCGACCGGTATTCATCCATTCTTTCTTTGTATCGGCTGAAAGTATATAACGCTATACTGAATTTTTTGGGCGGATAATAGCATTTCAGCCCCGTATGCATGTTTATCAGCCCGGCATCATTACTGATGACAAGCGTTTGCTTCATTCGCGGGATTTTATCACGCACCAGTGAAAGCACAGGGGAATGACGAT
>JAEZBW010000722.1 GCA_023426765.1 Bacillota bacterium | reverse complement strand
TTTACTTGTTTAAGTTGAGGTCTCCATATCCTGGGTCGCTCAAGCTGCACGCAATAGACCTTCCTGTATGAAGCAGGGCTTCGAGGTATGTTGTCTTTCGTCACCAAAATCACCCAAATCATCCGCTTGCTCTACTAGGGTGTGAACTGTAACCACGGACGTTCCAGCTGATTCAGATCAATCAGGCAAACCTGTGTGGCGCCGTTCGTAAACGGATGGTTGAACAAAATCATGTCGCCCTTCCGGTTAAAAGAGGGATGAAGATGATCTGCGCCGGTTTTGGGCGTATCGGTGCCTGCAAGAACAATGGATTTGCCTGTTTCTCCATTTATAAGGTAAACCAGGTTGGGACTTTCAACACCCAAATAGCCGATTCTGTCGGCACAGAACCATTTTGAATCGTGGGATACACCCGGATGTAAAAGCTGCTCCCCTTTTGCAACGACACGGAAATTATGGCCGTCCTTTGTCCCCATCATGATGTATGACGGTAATTTCATGAAAACGATATTCTCGCCGTTCGCCGTCCAAACTTCATGGGTGATCCATTCACCGTCGGCTTCCACATAATACGGCCGCGCAACGGAGGCTTTCACATCGAACAGCCACATGCGCTGCAAGGCATCTCCGCCTGTTTCATGAATGAAAAAAATCGTGTTGTCATCTGTCGGGCAAACCTGCGTGTGCCCCAAATGATAATCGCTTTGATGGACAACTTCACTCTTGCCGGTTTTGGGATCAAACACGATCAGCGCGAAAATACAGTTCCATTGCTTATAGCTGCAGACAATCGTTCCGTTTTGGGCGGTTGTGAGGTGCCCGGTGATTTGCCCGCCCGGAGGAAGAGCGCCCAATTCCGTGATGCTATCGGTATCGCATTCAAAACGGCACACAATATTCCCCTTGAGCATAACGCCGTAATTCTGAAATCTGTCCATGGCAAATCCACTGTATTCCGGCCCGGCCACCATCTTTGCTTCACCGGTTTGAACCTCGGCCTTGTAAAGCTCTCCCCTGCCGCTGTAAGCTTCATTTTTTGTGCCGGCGGGAATTTGTTTATGAAAGAAGAAAAACCGGTCGTCTACAGTGAAGTTCTCAGTCGTAAAATAAAGCTTGGTATTTCGTTCGGGTCCCTGTGTATATTGTCGGATCTCATACCCTGTAACCGAATCCCTGTAAATATGAAACTTGCCCATTTTATCACCTCCGGAGATCGCACCGCCCATAAAAATGACTTTGGCGGCTTTGCGAATGCATAACCGCCAAAGTATCTGTCCAGTATAGGTTCCTGCTGCGCTGCAGCCCGAACGGCTGTATATCGGACTTCGTGCAGGCTGGTTCAGTGCGGGTTCTTTTTACTTTGAAGCCTTGTATGCCGCGGTTAATTCATCGCATATAGCCTGACCGCCCTGAGCGTACCAATTTTTCACAATAGCCTTGAAACCTGCTTCATCCAACTGACCGGCAACAAACTGGTTCCTTGCATCTGAAATCATCTGATCCAGCTGAGCGCCGTTTTTTGCATAGGTATCGGAGGTTAACGGTTCAGCCGGGTTCCCCACGACGGCCAGAACATTTTCAGCCTGCACTTCAAGATGGCGCTGTTGTACGGGCTTCATCGCTTCCTGCAGCAGCAGTCCGTCCACCACGTTCGTCATGAACTGGTTGAAGCCTTCAACGGGGTTTTGCCCCTGTGGCAAAGATACTCTCGTCGCTTCACCTTTTTCATTCAGGGTGTAATGAATCCCTTCAACACCCCAGTTCAGAATATTTTGTCCTTCTTTTGTATTACACAGGTCCAGGAAATTCAGCGCACTCTTCATGTCCTCTTCCTTCGGAGCACCGTCCCTGCTGATGGCAACAAACCCGGCATGTCCGGAGGTGGGCAATGCTTTTTTGCCTTTCGGCCCTGCGGGCATTCCCATCACCCATACAATATCTTCAGGCATCTGCTGCTCTTCCGTGAATTTCTTCTGGAAACGCCATGCCTGGTCGGTCACATCAATGTGCACGCCGGATTTGTTGTTCTGAAAGTCCTTTGTCCAGTCCGAGGTCTCCATGGCGGCGTAATCCTTGTTGATCAGTCCTTCGTCATATAGCTTCCGGATGTATTTGATGGATTCCATGAATTCGGGTGTATCGAAATAGGGGATCAGTTTTCCATCGGTGGTTTCGCCCCACTTGTTTGGCGCACCGAATGCGACGGCTATCTGATCGAGGGGCCCGAAGAACTTGCACCAGGTCATGCCATAGGTATCATTCTGGCCGTTTCTGTCCGGATCATTCACTGTAAAGGCCTTTAATACGTTATACAGTTCATCCATGGTCCTGGGTTCGGACAGCCCGACATTCGCCAGCCAATCCTTTCTGTAGGATATGCCGTTTCTGCCGAGTGGTCTCGCGCGGTAGATCCCAAAAATTCGTCCGTCAATGGAGATGTTATTCATCACAATTTCGTTTGCCTGAGCAAGGTTCGGATAGCCTTTGTAATAATCCGTGATGTCCCAGAAAGCCCCGGCCCGGCAGTTGCTGATCACACTGGCTGTCTTTCCGGTAATGGCAACCAGTGTGGGAAGGTTGCCGGCAGCCATTCTTGTATTCAGCTGATCTTCGTAGCTGGAGTTTAAAAGGAACTCCAGGGAGATATCATATCCCGTCAATTCTTCCAGCGCCAGAACAGAGGGTTCGTCTGCCTCGATGGGGGTTCCTGTAAAGGTAATGGCAAGGATGCTGATTTTTTTCGGTTCGGCTTTTACAGGTGCCGGAGTGTTGCCGGTGCCTGTTGGTTCCGGTGTGACCGGGTAAATGCCCGGAATCGTGCAGGCAGCCAGTACAACAGCCAGTACCAGGATGATACAAAGAAGGCCTGGTTTTTTCATTTTCTTCAACCCTTTCTTACATTTTTAAATCAACAGAGCTTTTACAGGCCCTGTTCATTCCAATTATCCCTTGATGGCCCCTATCATGATTCCCTTCACAAAATGTTTCTGAAGGAAGGGGTAAACAGCAAGGATGGGCATGGTACCGAATATGATAACGGCGTTCTTGACACCTTCCAGCGGCGGTTGCGTATAGGCTTCATCAAAGCTGGCGCCTTCAATGTTTCCGGCAGCCATCAGGATAATCTGCCGCAGCACAAGCTGCAAGGGCCACATTTTATTGTTTGTCGTATACAGCAGAGCACTTCTGTAGTCGTTCCAGTATCCCACGGCATAAAAAAGCGTGAAGGTGGCGATGACGGGCATGGACAGAGGAAGTACGATTTTAATGAAGATACCCAGCGAACTGCAGCCGTCCACTCTTGCTGAATCCTCCATTTCCTGCGGTAGTTCCTGAAAGAAGTTTTTCACGACCAGCAGGTTCCAGGTGCTTAAAGCCCCCGGCAGGATGAGGGCCCAGTATGTATTGATGAACCCAAGGCTTTTGATCACCAGGAAACCCGGGATCATACCGCCGCCGAACACCAGTGTGAAGGTGACCATTCCCAGCAGGAAGTTCCTTCCGACAAGGTTTTTTTTGGACAACGGGTACGCCATCGTCAGCGTGAAGAACATTGCTGACAGCGAACCCGCTGTCGTGATGAAGATGGAAATCAGAAAAGCCCTTGGAAGGGTAGGCGATGAAAAAATATACTTGTAGGTTTCTGTTTGAAACTGTGACGGGAGGATGAAGAAGGGTCTTGACAGAATTTCCTTTTCCGGTGCAAAGGAACAGGCCAAAACGTACAGGAAAGGAAGCACGGTGAGCAGAGCAAACAATCCGAGAAAAACAATATTAAACCCATCGAATATTTTTGATTGCCACGACCTTTTTATTTTCATTTTGCACCTCTTACCGTATCCCATGAGCCCTGAAGGCAGGGTCTTAAAAGATTCCTGACTCCCCCGCTTTTTTGGCAAGCTTGTTCGCCGAGTAAATCAACACAATCCCTATCAGAGATTTGAACAGACCCACCGCTGTGGAGTAGCTGAAAGCGCCTCTGGTAATCCCTATCGTATAGACATAAACATCAAAGACTTCAGAAACACTCCTGTTCAGGGAATTGCTCATCAGGAAGATCTGATCAAAGCCATTATCCAAAATATGTCCCATTCTTAAAACCAGCAGAATGATAACCGTGCTTCTGATACAGGGCAGGGTAATATGCCATAATTTCCGGAACCGGTTTGCGCCGTCCATGATTGCCGCTTCATACAGCTGCGGATCTATTCCCGCCAGGGCTGCCAGATAGATAATCGTTCCGAAACCCGTTTCCTTCCAGATGGTCTGCCCGATAATCATGGTTCTGAACGTCTCGGTGCTTGTCAGAAAAGGTATCGTCTGCCCGCCCATCTGTATCAAATACTTGTTGATCACTCCCTGCGAATTGAACAGAGTATAGGTCAGACTGGCGATGATAACCCACGAAATGAAATGCGGGATGTAGACGAGCGTTTGAATGGTTCTTTTGTACCATTGCTTACGTACCTCGTTCAGCATCAGCGCCATGATGACCGGGGCCGGGAACCCAAAGATCAGGTTGTAAAAGGAGATTATCAGTGTATTGGCAAAAAGGCGTCCGAAATCCGGGTTTGCAAAAAAATCGGCAAAGTTTTGAAAACCTACCCATGGGCTTTCAAAGAAGCCCAAATAGGCGTTAAAATCCTGGAATGCAATCAATATTCCCCACATCGGTAAATACTTGAATACAATGAAATGCAAGACCCCGGGAATTAAAAGGATGTATAACCAGAAATCCTTTTTAATGGCTTTCATCCTTATTTCCCGTTCAAGCCTTCTGACTTCCATGTTTCCCTTTTTTGAACCCATGGGTAAACCGGTCAAAGTGCAACCCCCCTGAGACTGTTTGAAACAGACACACCCAAGGATCCTTAAACCTGAAAAACACGCAGATGGATCGCTGATTGAGGTGTGGACATCTCATGCCTTGATATATTTTATTGTCACACTCTGCATTTTAAAACCTCAGACGATGAAATCCGTATTCAGAATTGCTGCGAAAAAACAAGAATCCCCCGCCTTGAAATTTGTTAAAAATTCAGTGGGGGAGGTTCTATGCATGGAAATGTCATTGTTAAGAAAGTGTTACTGTAATCACGGTTTCTGCTCAACGCAGTTGTCATCCTGAGTTTATCGAAGGATCTTATCACTTGATTCTTCACTGCGTTCAGAATGACAGCTTCGCTTTCATTTATTGTGGTGCACAGCCGTGCGTGGAAGTTTTAATATCATTCATGCCGCTTGAACCTGTCTGTTGATTATCTCTCTGGGCCTTGCATCAGCAGAAGCTGCATTCCCATATATCGTTTCACCGTTGTTTCGGTTTGGTTCAGCACGTCATCCAGAAACATTTTATAGAGGGTGGGGTTCTCAAGAAGATACTTGGTCTCCAGTATCTGTTCGCACAGAGAACAAAACCTCTTCAGTACATCCGGTTCTTCGAGCACGCGGTTGTTGCGTTCCCTGGCCAGAATCAGCTTCAGCAGCGAGGGAATTTTCACCAGGTAGTTTTCTTCGTTGCTGTCAACTCCCAGCAGCATGGCCAGATCGATATCCAAACGGCGGATGATCTTCAGCAGAATCTCAAGGTTTGGGTTCTTCTTGATCCCATTTTCGATCTGGGACAGATATCCCGCGGATATGTTCAATTCCCGGGCAAGGGAAACCAAAGAAATATGATTCTCCTCCCGTTTGGCCCGGATGATTTCACCCACTTTAATCTGCATATGAATCCGCTCCTGTTATCCTCTTTACTTCTGTTATTCAAGCACTATCCTGTGATAGACCTTCTTCCCCTTGCGGATGATTAGTTCACCGTTCTGAAAAGATGCGGCTGTAACGACCAGATTCAGATCATCCACTCGTTCACCGTTCACATACAATCCGCCCTGCTGGATAAGCCTGCGGCCTTCGCCTTTGGAGGGTGCCAGGCCTGCATGGATCAGCAAATCAAGAATCCCCATGCCTTCGCCCAGATCCTGTGAAGAAATGCCGGTGGAGGGCATGTTTTCCGATGATCCGCCGCCTGCAAAAAGGGCTTTCGCCGCTTCACGGGCTTTTTGCGCATCTTCCTCGCCGTGAACGATTTTTGTCACCTCAAAGGCCAGAATTTCCTTCAGTTCGTTGATTTTTTGCTCCTGAATCGCCTCATACCCGCTGATTTGCTCCGTAGGCAGGAAGGTCAGCAGCTTCAGGCATTTGATCACATCGGCATCATGGATGTTCCGCCAGTATTGGTAAAACTCGTAAGGGGGTGTTTTCTCAGGATCCAGCCATACGGCGCCCTTTTCAGTTTTGCCCATTTTCTTGCCCTCGCTGGTGGTCAGCAGCTGGAAGGTCATGCCGTAAACCTCTTCCCCTTCCACCCGTCGAACCAGCTCGACGCCTCCGAGGATATTGCTCCATTGATCATCTCCGCCCAATTCAAAGGTGCAGTGATAATCCTGATACAGCTTCAGGAAATCATAGCTTTGCATCAGCATATAGTTGAATTCGATAAAGGACAGGCCCTTTTCCAGCCTGGATTTGAAGCATTCGGCCGTCAGCATGCGGTTCACCGAAAAATGAACCCCGATATCCCTCAGAAATTCAACATATTTCAGCTGCAGAAGCCAATCGGCATTATTCACCATCAGCGCCTTGCCTTCACTGAAATCCACAAGATTGCGCATTTGTTTTTTAAACTGATCCGCATTGTATTGAATTTCTTCCTGCGTCAGCATTTTACGCATGTCTGTTTTCCCCGAAGGGTCGCCGACCATGGCCGTACCTCCGCCCAAAATGGCGATGGGCCTGTGCCCTGCACGCTGCATGTGCGCCATGACGATCAACTGCAGGAAATGCCCAACATGAAGGCTGTCGGCGGTGGGATCAAAGCCGATGTAAAAGGTTATATTCTCCCGGCCCAGTATTTCCTGTATTTTTTCCTCATGGGTCACCTGGGCGATAAAGCCGCGTTCTTTCAGAACATCATAAACATTTGTATTTCCCAAATCCCGTTCATCCTTTCCACTGATGCAATCATCATGCCGGAAGGCATGTAAAGCTCCCGCCCGTATCTCTACCCGGGCAGCCATATTAATAATTATTATAATGAATAATTCTTTGAAGTTCCAGCGCAATTGAAAAAAAACTTCTGATTGATGAATTTTGTGTTATAATAGCTTTACGGGAAGGCTTGTTTCCTGTTTTTCGTGATGCAATTTTTCATGAGAATGCCCTCCCGGCTTAACAGGTATCCTTTCTGGAGGAAAATATGAAGCTGAACATAAGCAATTTATTCAAGCCAAAGGCGAATAAGGTGCAGAAAAAAGTCAGTCCGGCAATGCCGAAAAAGAAGTCTCCTGCCGTTACTGCACTGCTATTTACGCTGCGCGTATTATGGGGCGCTTTAAGGCTTATCCTTACAATTCTTATTATGACAGGTTTTATCGGCAGCGGGCTTGTAGCTGGCATGATCTACGGTTATATTGAAACAACCCCCGAGTTGAACGCCAGTGATTTAACCATCAAGAAGTATAATACCTTTATTTATGATACTGGCGGAAATATCCTGGCCGAGCTGAAGCAAAATGAGAACCGCGTGTGGATCGATTTTGCCGAAATCCCGAAAAATCTGATCAACGCATACATCTCCATTGAGGACAAACGATTCTGGGAACATAAGGGCGTGGATTTCAGAAGGTTTTTAAAGAGCACCTATGCCAGTGCCGTCGCTCAGCTGAAAGGCGATGACGATTTGCAGGGTGGCAGCACGCTGACACAGCAGATGGTTAAAAATCTTACCGGTAATATGAAACCCACTATAAAAAGGAAAATCCAGGAAATGTGGCAGGCCCTGAAGCTTGAACGGGAAGGCCTTTCCAAGGAAGATATCCTGACACGTTATCTGAACACCATTCCCATGGGCAGCACGATTTATGGTATAGAAACTGCTGCGCAGGCCTATTACGGGAAGGACGTGCGCACCTTGTCCCTGGCCGAATGTGCCAGCCTGGCCGGTATTACCAACTGGCCCACCCGATACA
>JAEZBW010000626.1 GCA_023426765.1 Bacillota bacterium | reverse complement strand
CGTGAAGATCTGGCCGGCTCTGGTGATGTCCGTCGACCACCAGCCCGACGCGCCGATCTGGCCCGGCGGGAACATGGCGAAGTGGGAGGACAGCCCGTACCTGCGCCTGCGCGACGAGGTGCTGCGCGCCCACGGCGTGCAGCCGCCCGGCGCCCCCGCGGCGCAGCCGGCCACGGCGCCGGCCGCCCCCACGCCGGATTGCCAGCCGGCCTTCATCATCTGCAAGCTGGGTCAGGTCTTCGACGAGATCGCGGAGTGCCTGCGCTACGGCCTGGGGCAACTCGGCCACCGCACCGAGGTGCTGTCCGCCAGCTTCGTGCAGGGCAGCCGCACCGTCATTCTGGGCGCCCAGCAGATCGCCGACTGGAGCAGGATCCCGGCGGACTCCATCATCTTCAACTTGGAGCAGCTGGGGGTCCCGTCGGTCTACATCACCGACGCGTACATGGAGCAGCTGTCCCGCCACACGGTCTGGGACTACAGCCCGCGCAACATCGACTGGCTGCGCGAGCGCGGCGTCAACGCGTCGGCGCGGCTCGTCCGCCTGGGCCACGCGCCGGGGCTGGTCCGCATCCAGCCGACCGCCGATCCGGACATCGACGTGCTGTTCTACGGTGCGGTCAACGAGCGGCGCCTGCGCGTTCTGCAGGCGATCCAGGCCGCCGGGCTGAACCTGGCGGTGCGGACCAACCTGTTCGGCGAGGAGCGCGACGCGGTGGTCGCCCGCTCCAAGGTCATCCTCAACCTGCACTACTATGACACCAAGATCTTCGAGATCGCGCGGGTCGGCTACCTGCTGGCCAACGGCAAGGCGGTGGTGACGGAGGGCGGACCCGACACCGAGCTGGAGCCGGACCTGCGCGCCGCCCTGGTGGCGGTGCCCTACGAGGGGCTGGCCGAGGCCTGCCGGGCCCTGGTGGCCGACGACGGCCGGCGCCGGGCGCTGGAGGCGCGGGCCGCGGCGGTTTTCGCCGCGCGCAGCCAGGCGGACTACCTGCGTGCAGTGGTGGCCGACGCCCTGGCCATGCCGGCGCGCTGAGCCGGTCCGCCACCATGCCTCAGGCTCCCGAGTACTACGATGACGGCAGCCTGAGTTCGGCGCTCTGCGATCTGGTCGAGGGTATGGCCCATCCGCCGGCGGCGGAGGTGGCGTTCTGCCGCCGGCTCGCCGGGGTGGTGCTGGAGATCGGCAGCGGCCCCGGCCGCATCGCCTGACCGCTGGCCGAAGCCGGCCACACCCTCCTGGGGATCGACCTGCTGGCCCAGACCTTCGCGCAGGAGATCTCTCGGTGCTTGCCGATGGCCGGGTGCTGCGCGAGAGCACGGAGCAACTGCTGCTGCGCTGGACCAATCCATCGGAGATACGCCGCCTCGTCCGGCGGCACGGCTTCACGGTGCTGGAGGAGCAGCAGGGTTTCGATGAGATCCGCGCTGCGCAGCCATGGCGACCGCACCTGGATGTTGGGCGTGACGTGAGGTGGCCGGCTTCTGTCCGGACAGATTGGTTGACGGGTGAAGGCTTACCTGTTCTGCTCCTCCGTTCATGCACGGCAAAGGTAGAGAAGCCACTTGCATGCACGGTTGCGCTACGACAGGTTGTACCATTTTCTAATGTTCTGCTCGCCTGATTTGAGGATATTATGAACAATACGGAAAATTCACTGCTTATGAACGCGTTTCATCTTCATAAGCAGGGTAACCTTGAGAAAGCAATTCAAGTATATACATCGATTCTCGATGATGATCCAGATAATTTTGATGCATTACATTTGCGGTCTGTAGCAATGCGCCGAACCGGCCATCTTGCTGATGCGATCAGGGGCATCCTTCGTGCCATAATGATACGTCCTGATATTCAGGTTGCTGTTGAAAACCTAAACAGCATGCTTGCAGACGCTCAAATTATTATTAAAAGTTCATCGAATAAAGATTCTTGCGATGTATTGGAGGCATGCTATAATGTCGTTTTTGCAAATTCAATTTCGAAAGATTTCAAGCCAGATGATAGAATTTTCTTCTGGATGTCTTGTGCTCTGGCGAAGCGAGGGCTTTGGAAGGAGGCGTGTCAGGTTGCTCGGCAGAGCTTTCTAGTATTAGGAGAAAATTCCCCCATTCCATTCTTGACATCTATTGCGTTGGTTGATCTTGTTGTTCTTGATGACAAACTTATAAAACTATCTGCGCAATATGCAGTGAAGCGCTTGCGGAAAAACTGCGACTCTCCAGAAGCAATATCTTGTTTTTTGTTCTATGCATATTGGAAAGACAAGCCAAAATCTCTTGATTATTTCATTTCAAGTGCTTTGAATAAGCTGGGAAACGATGTTTTTGCATCAGAAATGACCTTGAGGTTTTGGTATTTATGCCGCACTAGCGCGAGATTTTTCTCAAATAATGTGCTAAATGCAAATGAAGAGATATTGATCCGTGAATACAAATATGCGACGGCTCTTGAGAAAAGGGCCGTTATATTGATATCTTGCGATGATATTTATTGGAAGAAGTTTTCTCAAAAATTCACGCTGGAAATTATTCAAGGTTTAAGAACAGATTTTGTTCATATAAATATAACAGATGCATCTAATGAAACGAAAGAAGAAATTCTAAAAATAGCCAACGCAAATTCACGAATCGGCTATTCATTCGTTTCAATTAGCGATCAAAATTTTGCCGGCAATAATAAAGAAAGTTCTTCGCAGTTTAAGCGCACATTTTATGCGTGCTGCCGGTTTCTAATCGTTCCAGATTTGCTTAGTGTTTACCAGTGTCCGATAATTGTTCTTGATGGAGACCAAGTACTAAAGGGATCTATAGAAGAGTTCGTTGACTTGTTCCTGGCATTTGCAACTGGTGATGTTGCGGTGAATTCCGGTACTAGGATGGGGCAGACTCGCGAGCTTGTTTGTGATGTTTCTGGGTTTCGACCTACTGTGGCAGGGAGATTTTTCTC
>JAEZBW010000459.1 GCA_023426765.1 Bacillota bacterium | reverse complement strand
CGACATTAATTTTTTCCGCAGTCTTTCGGTGGTTTTGCGGGCAAATACACGCGTTTTTTCGGCGCGCTCTTTGTTGCCGCATTTGACGCACTTAGACGAAAGGCCCTGTACTAGCGTTTCGGTGCGGAGGGTTTTTTCAACACCGCAGGCGCACCGGACGTCTACTTTTTGAACCCCTCCACGGGGGCCAACGTGAAGCCGCGTAACGGCCCAAAGCCCGTAAACTTTCCCGATTTCGGGCCGCTCATACTTTCTGTTTGGGGCCTGGTAGCACCCCTGGCTGTCCTTGGGCATCTACCGAGCCTCCCGGATGCGTACGCCGGCCTCGGACAGCATGACCCGGGCGTGCGTCATGTCCTCGGCCCACCGTTCCGGCACTTCCATGGACTCCACGACCACCTCGACAATGCCGGCCTGGATGATGGCCCGGGCGCAGTCGCAGCATGGCGGCCAGGCGCAGTACAGGACGCAGCCTTTCAACGACACGCCGACCCGGGCGGCATTGAAAACCGCGTTGCGCTCGGCGTGCTCGGTAAAGCGGTACTTCAGCGGACGCTCATGGCGTTCGGGAGCCTCGTCGTCGATCCCCCGGGGGAACCCATTATAGCCGGTCGCGCGCACCTCCCGGTCCGGCCCGACAACGACCGCGCCGAGCTTGGTGGAGCGGTCCTTGGATTGCAGGGCCGTGCGCTTGGCAAGGTCCAAAAAGTAAACGTCCCACTTGTCTTTCATGGCTACTTTCCTTCGAGCTCTTTAACCCGGCTTTCCAGCACGGAAATTTCATTCTCCAATGCGTTTGCCTGCTTTTCCGCCGCCTCTTCTTGGCCGTCGTAAGCCTCAACGAAGTCGGAAAAGCTTGACCGCTTGCGTTCAGCTACGACGGTCTCGACCTCCCCCCTGAAAGCCTCAAGCTCGTCCAAGCGGGCAAACAGCCCGGCGATTTCCCGGGCGTTTGCTGCAGCTATTTTGCGGCTCCTGGCGTCTGTGGGCCAGTCGCACGGCAGGACCAAGGCCCGGCTGCAGGCGTCCGCAAGAACTCCGTCAGGGGCGATATAAAATGGCGTGGGTTGGCGCATGGTGTTGGCTCCTCTCCTTGATGCCAGCCCCGAGCTTCCCCGGGACTGGTGGCAAGACAAGGCGGCCTAAAAACCGTCGTCGTCCGTGCCCGTGGCCGGGTAGTTCGACGGATCATCCGAGCCGTCGGAAACCGGCTTGAACGCGGCTTCGGCCTTCGGCGGCGCGCCGCCCCAGCGGGTCCCGTCGTCGGGGAGGATCTGGACGTTTTGCAGGCCTATGGACACGCCGCGCGACTCGTTGTCGTATCCGTAGGCGTTAACCTGGACGTTGCAGCGTCGACCCCCGAACACCTGTTTCGGGTCCAGGACGCGCTGAACGTTGTGGTCCACGACGCCAGGGGGGTACTTGATCGTGCGGGCGCAAAAATACACGCACCCTTCGTAACCCTGCCGAGGCTCCCCCGTGGTTTTGTCCAAGGATTCGTCTCCGTCGCGCAGGGGAAATCCGTCCTTGCCATCAACGGAAAGGTGGGACTTGAGATCCAATCGGCGCAGGTTCGGCGGCCATTTGGCCTTGTCCTCGCCCCATTTTTCCACGATGGCGTCACGGATAATTTTGCGGAGTGGCATGAGGTCAGCGGTTTTGGGGATGACGACGTTGATTTCGTAAGCCGTTTTTCCCGTTTTTTCGTTGGTCCGGGGAGCGAACAGGTAGGGGTAGGCCATGCGGCCGGTAGGAGTGTTGATGCTTTCGGTGGCCATGGTTGGTTCTCCTTTGCGTATTGGGCTAGCTGGCCAGAGCGGCCGCGATAAATTCGGGCGCGCGGTTTTCAAACTCGCGTAAGACCTCATCAGGGTTTTCGACCCGGCCAAGCACAAAGTCATACGCCGAGTCTTCGCGGGTCCGCTCGACCGCCGCAAAGGCTCGAGCTATACGTTCTTCGGCGTCTTTACGGGCGGCGTCGCGCTCGCAGGCACCAGGAAAGTCAAAGGCGTCAAAAAGGTGAATGTAACGGTCCACCCGAATCTTGCCCTCGATAAACTCGAACTTTAACTCGGCCTTACCCGAGGCGATAAGAACGAGTTTTTCTTGCGGCGTCATGCTGTCCGGCTTTGGGAAATCCTTTTCAACGACCGATTTTACACGCATCGCCACAGTCGAAAGCCTTTCGACAAAGTATTTTATTTGGGTCTTAGTAAGGGGCATGGCTGATTCTCCAGAATCTAGAATCCGTCGTCTTCCGAGAAATCGGCGACGGGGGTAAACGCGTTCAAAGGGTTGACTTTGGCTGGTTCGCGCGGGTCAGCTTCGGGAACGACGACCAGCCCGCCAGCCGGCCGAATGACGCAGGCTTCGAAGGCTTTAAGGGCCTCGTCAGTCAAAGAGCCGTCCTTCACCCGGTCCTTGATGAGCTTGGCCGCTTGGGTGACGGTCTTGATTTTGGGATTCTGGTAGGCGTCTTTTTTGAGATAACGCAGCAGGACGACGGCTGCGGCTTCCTCGTCGGCGTACCGGCGGTTGCCCAGCTTGCCCTGGACGG
>JAEZBW010000457.1 GCA_023426765.1 Bacillota bacterium | reverse complement strand
CTGCGGGATAAGCATTAACGCACTGCGTTTTTACGAAGCAAAAGCGCTGATTCAACCGGCTTTTACGGATCCGGAGTCGGGTTATCGCTATTACAGCCGGGAAAATCTGCTTCGATTACGGACAATTCTGGTGTTGAAAAAAGCAGGGCTTTCTCTCCCTGAGGTCAAGGAGTATCTGGATGGGGTCAGGCATACGGAGAAAAAAATTTCAGAGCTTACAGAGCGACGTGAATTTCTGAATCGTGCTATTGAGAATTTGCGTGTTCGTGCAACCCAGTACGGTGACCTTACAGTTCACAGGCTCGAACTGCCGGAGCGTCTGTGCCTATGCAGGACGATAAAAGCAAGTGACGCAGCCAGCGCAGTATCCGCTATTGGAGCATTTTATGATGAGATTGTCCATAAAGGTATCTGCATTAGTACGTCATGGCCTGAATTTTGTGAATACCCCGACAATGATTTGCTGAAGGGGAAATTCAAAATAACAGATTTCACAATCACAGCATGCATGCCCGTTGACGAAAAGGGTGTACAATCGGACACTGTTCTCTACCCTTCAGGCTATGCGGCTGCTGTGAGTTACAAAGGCAGCTACCTTGAGCTGTGGAAAGCATATGAGGCTCTGCGCCAATACATGCAGAAACATCAGTATACGCCATCCGGTTATCCGCAGGAAATATATTTTGAGATCGGTAAAAACCATTCGGTATGCCTGGATTATGAAAACAATATCACACAGGTGATTATTCCGATAAAAACGAAAAAAAGTGTATCTCCTCGTAAAACAGAATGATTTTTTACTGTAAAATGAGAGAACCACGCCAGGTTTTGAATATTACTGTTTCGTTCCATCCTGTTCTGAATCGAAAGAGCTTCCTGGAGTAGATCATATCAGCCTTCGCTTTTGCTCCGGATGATTGATCATATGCTACCCCTGAAGAATATCATTCAATTCATTCTTTAGAAGCTCTATCCCGGTTTTATGGGTTGAACTTACTTCATTACGCAGGCTGTTATAAAAGCTGATGGCTGCACCGCGGCGGTTTTCGGCAATCATCGAGGCTTTCTCGGTGAAGAACCTGTTATACAATTTTTTCAATTTAAAGTTGTATTCCTGAAAGAAAGAATGCTGATGATCATCATCGTCCTTTTCTAGTACATTCCCATCGTTATCGACGTTATATAATGGCTGCATAACGATTCCTTTATATGCAATGGTTCTGGCGATACCCAATAATCCGGTTGCATCAAGCTTGTCAGAATCATACAGTATTTTCGCTTCAATACTGGCCGGCGGGTTTTCAGCCCGGAACCGGTGCGACGCGATACATGCCTTAACATGCTGCGCTTTATCTTCAATCCAGCCCAGACCTGACAGAAAATCATAAGCCATATCGGATCCGACAGCTGCATGATCCACCTGAGGATCCCGAAACTGCGCTTCACGGCCAATATCATGAAGTAAAGCAGCTGCAATCAGCACTTCCCTGTCTACCTCATAATCCTTTGCAATATCCAATGCGAGATATAATACCCTGTAGATATGCTGGCAGTCGTGAGCACCATCCTTCATGCAGGACAGCATATATTCTTCAATCTTATTGTACATACTTTTATCCATTGTTAACCCCCGATAATTTATCTCAAACCATATAAACCGAGCGGGTCTGTTTGCATCTATTTTTGGCACTTTTTCTTCAGCTTGAACGAATCATTCAAATGTACTACCTGATGACGGGTTACAGGCATCATGATCAATCCGGCGATGTTCTTCTTCCCCCAAAAGTCCAACAGCCATTTCGAACCTTCGGCCTCCAGCACTCCACCTTCGTTGTAGATGCGATTCAACCTGTCTTTTTTTACTTTTGCTTTTAAGTCCCCCGGTTTCAGTCCCAAAAGTACTTCTCTTGTTCTAACACCAACTGCCCTTCGATAATTGCGCAGTTCCGTCATATCCAGCTCATTGCTTAATGCAAGGATTTCTTCATCGCTCATGGCATTACCGGTATCTTTTACTTGAACCTTCAGTTTTGGCTGCCAGTCGTCGAATATCTGCCCGGCGCCTGCAATCAGAATGTTTACTGTCAGGTCTTCGATTCTGGTAATATGCCAAAGATTCCATGCAATCGTCACATCCTTTGGGGTAGGCATCGTAATGAATGCTTTCCTGTCAAGCCCATCCCATAATTCGTCTTCCAGGGTTTTTGTTTTGGTATTGCCAGTTTCCGAAATATGTACAAAAGAGTGCAGCTCCATGGCTAACCTGACAGCCTCTTCATGCTTACTCTCATCTTGAATGATACTGCCCAGAAGCTTTTGTTTGGGGTTCCAATCCTCCGCATGATACATCACGGCATCACCCTTCCTTATGATGAATTTGCGTAACTTCAGGTAAATACTCTATTCGTATTCATTCTACCACAAGATGTTGAAAATTTGCAGTTTTTTCAGGGGAAAGTGTTGCAATTGCATGCAATTGCTTCCGTTGTTATAATAAATCTAATGGGACACAAACTTGTTATAAGCAACGAAGGAATACCAAAGGAGTATTTATGAAGCCAGCCATTTTTGTTGTCAATCCGGGTTCAACCTCCACGAAAATCGCGTTATATATTGGAGAACAGTGCGAGTTTAATGAAAACCTCACGCATGAACGCAGTGAACTGAATGTATATCCCAGCATCCCCGACCAGCTTGAATACCGTTTCAGGTCTATCATTCATGCCACAGCCAATGCCGGTATTGACCTCGGGCAGGCGGATGCCTATATTGGCAGGGGCGGTCTGTTAAAACCACTTCCATCGGGCACATATACAGTGAACGACAATATGCTGAATGATCTGCAAAATGAGCGTTACGGCAGCCATGCCTGCAACCTTGGCGCTATTATTGTTCACCGTCTTTCATTGGAATATGGAAAACCTGCCTATATCGCCAATCCTCCCGTTGTCGATGAACTGATGGAAGAAGCGCGTTACACGGGAATTCCGGCCATATGCCGAGCCAGTGTGTTTCACGCACTGAACCATAAAGCGGTTGCTCTTCGTGCCGCAGAACAATTAGGGCTGGAATATAATAAAGCGAACTTCATTGTCGCCCATATGGGCGGGGGCATTTCAGTGGGAGCACATCGTCAGGGCAAGGTTGTGGATGTGAACAACGCCCTGGAGGAAGGTCCGTTTTCTCCGGAAAGAGCAGGAAACATCCCCACAGGCCAACTTGTAGAGCTATGTTATTCAGGCCGGTATACAAAAAGTGAAATGAAAAAGCTGCTCGTAGGTCACGGCGGGATCGTTGCCTATACGAATTCTACCGACATAAAAAGCCTCGTATCCCGGGCAGAACAGGAAAAAGACCTCCATGAACTGTTGAACGCCATGATCTACCGCATATCCAGGGAAATCTGCGCGAGCGCTGCAGCTTTATCCGGGCAGATAGACGGTGTCATCCTAACTGGTGGTCTTGCGCACAGCGAATATATCGTAAGCAATATCAAAAAAAGGGTATCCTTCCTTGCGCCTGTACTGGTTTTTCCCGGCGAGGATGAGTTGGCCGCATTGGCTGCCAGTGCGAAAAGGGTTCTGGAGGGAAGCGAAACATGCCTGACCTATTGATTATTCAGAATATTCCGATAAACGCTCTATACTGAAAAAATAAAGGAGGGAACCTGGTTGATTGAAAAGCTCCGGCAAATTGAAGGTCTTGTCTCCGGGCATACCGGAAACAGGATGATTGTAGTGGCAGCTCATGATGAAAATGTATTGTCGGCTGTGAAGGATGTGTATGAAAAAAAATATCTTGATTTAATCCTCATCGGAGATAAGGAAAAAATCCTTCAGATTGCAGATAAAATCGCGCTGGATGTTTCCCGCATCAACATCATTAAAGAGCTGGATGCTGCTGAAAACGCGAGGATTGCTGTAAATCTGGTGAAAAGCGGCGAAGGCGAAATCTTGATGAAGGGCCTGATTCAAACCGCAGACTTTATGCGGGCAGTCATGGAAAAGGATAAAGGGCTTCGGACAAACCGATTGATCAGCCATGTGGAGATTGTTGAACCTTCAACCTACCCAAAGCTGCTGTTGATTTCAGACGCCGGTATCAACATTGCTCCGGATTTGAAGCAGAAAGCAGATATCATCCGGAACGCTGTGGATGTTGCACATAAACTTGGCATAACACAGCCTAAAGTAGCCGTTTTATCGGCAATTGAATCGGTCAACCCGGATATTGAAAGCACCATTGATGCCTCGGCACTATCAAAAATGGCGCAAAGAGGCCAGATAACAGGCTGCCTGGTGGACGGCCCGCTTTCGATGGATCTTGCCATCAGCATGGAAGCAGTACGTCAAAAGGGCGTGATCAGCGAGGTTGCAGGGGATGCCGATATTTTGATACCTCCCGAAATCAATACAGCAAACATTCTTCTGAAGTCCCTTGTTTTTCTTGGAAACAACGAGTCCTGCTCGGTTCTGACGGGAACCAGGGTTCCTCTTGTGGTCACTTCCAGGGCGGACAGCAGTAAAACCAAATATTATTCAATACTTCTGGCGCTGGCCATGAGTATTTACAGAGGGGAGTAATATATCATGAAGAAGCATATCTTATCCATTTGGGTTGAAAACCAGACAGGTGTCCTTTCAAGGGTTTCCGCACTGTTCAGCGAAGCCAGTCTGAATATTGAAAGCCTGGCCGTTGGTGTTACCGAGAATAGCAGCGCCAGCAGAATCACCATCGTTTACGAAGATTCCGATGAGGTTGCAGCCGCTATCATTTCCAGTATGAACCAGATTGCCAATGTGATTAAGGTGAAGGAAATCTCCCGCAGTGAATCGGTACTTCGCGAGTTGGCCCTGATTATGGTGGATGCTCCGGAGGATCGCAGGCCTGCAATCATCAATATCGTCGATATTTTCAGAGCGCAGATCGTGGATGTCAGCCTTTATACGATGACGGTCGAAGCCAGTGGCGACCAGGACAAAATTCAGGCACTGGTAGACCTGTTAAAGCCTTTTGGCGTAAGGGAAATCGTTCGCACAGGTATTATCGCCATAGACAGAGGGATTCGCCGCCCAATGGACTGATGGACTGAGGGTAACAGTCATTTGGTCGTAATGAAGCAGCATTATCCTTGCATGACTTGACAAAGAGGTTATTAAAATACCTGTTTTCCTTGCAGGTCAAAGCTTTCAAGCATCTGATCCTGATTGCTTTTGTTGAAGCTGAAGGCTTCGGTATGATATAATTTCATTTGGATGTATTGTGAAACATCGATTTTACAACTCCTGTAAGCGAGAAATACGCTGCATTGCATAATTTTTTTCTATTGAAAAGAGTTTTTCATCCCTTATGCAGTTGTACTTCGGAGGAATTTGCATGCAAAAATTGAAGTGGCTGAAGCCCTATCTCCCTGAATACCTGAAATTGGCTGTGCCTGCCTGGACGGTTCTTTTACTGGAGGTGCTCGTGGACCTCAGCCTCCCCACCCTGTTGGCTGCCATCGTTAACACCGGCATCCGCCAGGGAGATACAGACTTTATTTTCAGAACCGGTGGTTGGATGCTGGCTCTTGCTTTAACAGGTGTCGTCATGGCTCTCATCAGGAACTGGTTGTCCACAAAGGTATCTCAGAATCTGGGCACCCGGCTTCGGGGAGACTTATTCCGGAAGGTACAGAAGCTTTCCCTTGCTGCGACCTCCGGTTTTGGTACTGCTTCTTTAATCACGCGACTGACCAATGATGTCATGCACGTTCAGAATCTGTCTTTCATGCTGACCCGCATTTTTATCCGGGCACCTTTATTGGTGATTGGCAGTGCGGTAATGGCTTTCCTGCTGAACCCCGGACTGGCCACCATCCTGCTGGGAATTATTCCGATTCTGGCTTTCTTAATCGCATTACGCATCCGCCGGGGTCTTCCGTTGTTTCAAAAGGTACAAACCGCTATCGACAAGGTAAACGGCATTATGCGGGAATACCTTGCAGGCGTTCGGGTTGTTAAAGTTTTCAA
Source organism: Bacillota bacterium (assembly GCA_023426765.1). Classification (GTDB taxonomy): domain Bacteria; phylum Bacillota; class Clostridia; order DSM-8532; family DSM-8532; genus JAAYJG01. The sequence continues at coordinate 4,396 of JAEZBW010000457.1, read as the reverse complement.
CCGAATTCAGGTGGAGCAGGATAAGTTTGATAACGCAAACCTCAACCTGACAGATACGAGTGTAAAGGCAGCCCGATCCATGGCATCGATTCATCCGCTGATGCTTCTGGTGATGAATGGCAGTATCATTCTTGTGCTGTGGCTGGGCGGCCTGCGCATTTCCTCCGGGAGCATGCAGGATGGCGATATTCTGGCATTTGTGAACTATTTTCTTCAGATATTGCAGTCCATGATGATGGTTTCATGGATTTTTACCATGGGTGTGCGGGCTAAGACCTCGCTGGATCGCATTGGAGAGGTCTTTGCTCTGCAGGAAACCCTGGTGGATGTGGATAAGCCTGTCTCCCCACAATGTGGAGGAACCGTGGAAATGCGTAATGCAGCCTTTTGTTGGCCAGGGCAGACGAAACCCATCCTCTCGGATATCTCCTTCCGGGTAAATGCCGGAGAAACCCTTGCGATCATCGGTTCCACCGGGTGCGGCAAATCTTCCATGATCCACCTAATTCCGAGGTTCTATGATGCTTCTGAGGGCAGTGTACTGGTGGATGGCATCGATGTAAAGCTTTTCGACCGGAAGGAACTGCGGCAGAGAATAGCCCTTGTGCCGCAGCAATCGGTTTTGTTTACCGGTTCCATCCTGGAAAACCTGCGTTGGGGAAAACCCGATGCCACCGCTGAGGAAATTCAAAAGGCCTGCGAAATAGCATGTGCGGATGAATTCATCCCGCGGCTGGCAAACGGGTATGAAACCTGGATTGGTCAGGGCGGCGTAAACCTGTCAGGAGGTCAGAAACAGAGGCTTTGCATTGCAAGAGCGCTTGTGCGCGGATGCCCTATTCTGATCCTGGACGACAGCACCAGTGCCATAGACATGAGCACCGAGGCACGCATCCGACACCGTTTGCGGGAGCATACCACCAACCTGACGGTATTGATCATCGCTCAGAGAATTCATTCGGTAATGAGTGCCGATCGGATCCTTGTGATGGAAGGCGGCCGGATCATCGGTTCGGGAAAACACGCGGATTTATTGAAGGATTGCCAGGTATATCAGGATATTTACCGCTCCCAGATGGGTCTGGATACATCTGGTCGGGAGGTTGTATAAGACGGCTTAGGACATTTGACAAAAATACGATGTTTTTGTGAGTGACATACACGTTTCATTTTAGGAACTCTGATTTTATTGAAAGGAATTTATCCTATGACACCAAGGAACGACCCGTCCTCCAACCGGGCATTTCAGTCGCTTAAACCGGGCACCGCAAGCTTGCACAGCATGGGAGGGCGATTTTCCGGGGGGCAGAAACCGAAAAACATGAAGGCGACAGTCACCCGGCTATGGAAGCTGATTGGCAATGAACAATGGAAGCTTATTTCCATCTTCCTGCTGGCATCCCTGGGTTCGGGCATGGGCCTGGTTGGCCCGCTGCTTGTTGGAAAAGGAATTGACGCCATGTCATCGGCCAATGGGGTGGATTTCCAGTGGCTGAATCAAATCCTGCTTTGGCTGGGCCTTGCTTACGGTGCAGGTGCCTTTCTGGTGTGGCTGCAGGAATGGTGGATTGCCGCAGTGGTGCAAAGGGTGATCATGATCATGCGGCGTGCCCTGTTTTCACATATTCAGAAGCTGCCTCTGTCCTTCTTTGATACGCGCACCCATGGTGAAATCATGAGCCGCTTAAGCAATGATGTGGACAGCGTCAGTTCAATGCTTTCCTCCTCGACTACACAGTTGTTTTCCAGCTTATTCATGGTCACCGGTTCTCTGGTGATGATGTTGATACTCTCTCCCCTTCTTACACTGTTAGCGCTTACGACGGTACCGGTGACATTGATCATGTCCAGCCAGATCGCGAAGCGATCCCGTAAGGAGTTCAGCTCCCAGCAGGCTAATCTCGCCGAGCTGAACGGCCATATCGAGGAAATTCTGTCCGGGCAGCTTGTCGTGAAAGCATTTGGTCAGGAAGACCATGTAATTGAGCAGTTTGATGATATCAATCATCGCCTGCGGGAGTCCGGACGGAAGGCGCAGCTTTTATCGGGCATGGTCATGCCCATACTGAATACTCTGACCAATATCGGTTTTTTAATCGTCGCTACCGCAGGCGGTACGATGGTGGTAAAAGGCATATTAACCGTAGGGGTTATCGCTAGCTTTATCAATTACAGCAGGCAGTTCTCCCGTCCTTTGAATGAAATCGCCAACCTGTACAGCACCATTCAATCGGCACAGGCCAGTGCAGAACGGGTATTTGAACTGATGGACGAGCTGACCGAAGCACCTGACCCTCACGATGCAATACCGCTAAAAAACCCGCAGGGACACGTTTCATTTAACGATGTTACCTTTGGATACCAACCGGACACCCCGGTTTTAAAGCACATTTCCCTGGATGCCCCTCCCGGCCGCACAATTGCGCTGGTTGGCTCAACCGGGGCAGGCAAGACAACCATTGTGAACCTGTTGGTTCGCTTTTATGACCCGAATGAAGGAACCATACATATCGATGGCCGTGAAATGCAGAAATGGACCAGAGATTCATTGCGAACCTCTTTTGGAATGGTGCTGCAGGATACGCATCTGTTTTCCGGCACCATCCGAGAAAATATTCGATACGGCAATCCCGATGCAACCGACGAGGAAGTGGAAGCAGCCGTGAAGGCGGTGGGTGCAGAACCCTTCATTCAAAGATTGCCAAACGGATATGATACAGTGCTTGGTGAATCCGGCGGCGGACTTTCCCACGGTCAGCGGCAGCTTCTCGCCATAGCCAGGGCGGTTTTAGCCAACCCTGCCGTACTGATTCTGGATGAAGCAACCTCCAGTGTGGATACCCGCACAGAAATGGTGTTGCAGAAAGCCATGCTGCATCTTCGGAAAGGGCGAACCAGCTTTATCATTGCGCACAGGCTGTCGACCATCCGCGAAGCTGATGAAATTCTGGTCATCGACCACGGCGGGATCATCGAACGCGGCACCCACGAAGAGCTGATGAAAAAGGAAGGCTTCTATTACAGTTTGTATAAAGGACAGTTTTAATAAATATAGAAATGTTCGTTTCATTCACCGAACAAACAAAAGCATGGGAACGGTTCTTTTAAACCACGAAGAACCGTTCCTTTTATTTAACGAAGCTAACAGCTGCTATTTTTCAGCCATTCAGTCATTTTCACCGTCTCATCTCCTGCCAGAAGGATGATTCCGATGCCATGGGTATCGTTTTTGATCGGCAGTAAATCATATTTGTAATAGAACGGGTTATAGGAGAAGTTGGAGCCGCGGCATACTCCATATACATTCCCGTGAACATCCACGCTGACTGTCCCAAGACCTTCCCACGCCTTATAAACAGCGTTGATATACGGCTGTATATCACTCATCCAGCCATGGCGCACTCCTTTAGCAAACGCATAGGTAAACATGGCTGTACAGGAAGTCTCCTCGTAGGATTCCGGATTGGTTAAAACCTGATGCCACAAACCATTTTGCCCCTGCAGCTTCAGATAACCTGCGCACAACTCCTGGAAAAAGTCGAGCAATTGTGTACGGTACCTATGATCCTGCGGCAATAATTCCAGCACCTCTGATAATGAAAACAATACCCAGCCGTTTCCCCTCCCCCATGGCACAAATGTCGGAGTGCCATGCCGGAAGTCATAAACATGGGACATTACACATTGCTCGGGAATGAACAGATATTTCTTAAAAAGAAGGAACTGGGCAGCCGCGTCATCGATATATTCCTGCTTTCCGGTAAGCTGATAGTAGTATGCAAGAAACGGCGTCCCCATGTACAGATCATCCGCCCACATAGTTTCATCCCCGCGGCGGAAGGCTCCGTCTTCAGTTCTTATCTGCCTGTTTTTAATATAGTCAGCTATAATTTCGATGATGGGTAAAAGATTTTCGCAGTTTGTCTCCCGATAGAGTGCAATGACGGCAGCTCCGAAGGAACCACAATCATCCAGCGCATCCATCTCTACCAGCTGATGGTTAATGGACTGAAACCCGTACTCTTCACGATCAAAAAGGGAATAATCATACATCCCGATACACTCGACAGCATGATTTAACGCGTAGCACAGGATATCACTCCTTCCGAGCTGTTTCGCGGTACGCAGCAAACCATACAGCGTAACCCCCAGATGATAATGCCATTTTGCATACAGTATGTTTTCCAGGTACGGCCTTACGCGAAAACCAGGTTTGTCGAGGCACCAGTAAACGCCCCTGCCAGTGTTTTCAAACAACCGGCAGACTTTCGTTATTTCTTCGGGCTGCAGCTGCAGCGGAGCATCAAACGGGCCCAGATACATCCATACGTCCTGTGTTCCGTTGATTGCGCAAGGCATTCTGAAAGGGATTTGCCTGTCATCTTCCATTGCATGC
>JAEZBW010000406.1 GCA_023426765.1 Bacillota bacterium | reverse complement strand
CGCGTCAGGGCCAGGAAGGTGGCGGCGATGCCGCAGGCGGCCATGTCGTTGATTTCCCCTTGGAAATACTGGGACACGATCTCCATGATCTCGCGTTCGGGGCAGGCGGCGGCATTGGGCAGCGCGGCCAGCAAGCCGGCGTAGGCCTCGGCCAATCCCTGGCGCAACACGGCCCCGGACTGGCGGCGGCCGTGGAAAGCAGCAAAGCGCCGGGTGGGTTGGCCGGCTTCGGTCAGAAACCCCAGCCCCATCAGGATGTCGATGAAGCTCCGATCAATGGCGTAGCGGAAGCCGCACTTGGCCAGAAACGCCGCATCGAAGACCGCTGGAATCGGGTTTCCAAGCAATACCCCGAAGTAATCGGGAATCTTGGAGGCCTTCAACGTATAGGCTCGGGACAGGAGCGGCTTCGGAACGACATGGGTTGGCATAGCAACATCCCCGGAGGGAACAACGCGACGGCGTGGCTTGAATAATGAAGCGAGCAAGATGGCAGACCTCTTTCCGTGCTGGCAAACAAGTCCTTTTCCATTTTTTCAGGGAACAGCCACGTAATGTAGACCACGACACAGGCTGTTTGTCAATGACGCCGGCAGTGGTTCCAGTGGCAACCGGAGCCGGCCGTCTTGACGAGGCAAGGGGTTGCGTCTACCACCGGAGAGGCAGGAGAGGGGATGTGCGCTCCCATCCTGGCGAAACATCAATAAAGGCGCGGCTCAAGCGGCTTGTCCGAGGCGTCGGCGGCCGGCCGGGCAGTATTTCGCCTGCCAGACCCAGGAAGCGTTCATGACCAACGGCAATGCCCAGGAACAGACCGTCGGCCTTTTTTCGGCTGCTGCCGCCGCCCAGCCCGGCCTGACCCTGATCTCGACCTTGTTCGGCCACGACACTTGGCTCCTTAACAACGCCGGCCAGGTCGTCAACTCCTGGACGAGCGACCATGTCGGCGCGGGAGCGGCCTATCTCCTGGACAACGGCGACCTCGTGCGCTCCGCCGTCGCCTACCGCAACGCCCACGTCGGCATCATGAACGCCCCGGCCGGAGGCCTTATCGAGGAGTTCGACTGGCAAGGCGACCTCGTGTGGAGCTACAAGTACATCGGCGAGGACTATAGCCAGCACCACGATTTCTGCGTCATGCCCAACGGCAACCTGCTGTTGGTGGCCTGGGAATATAAAACGCCGCAGGAAGCCTATCTGGCCGGCCGTTCTCCGGCGTTTATCCCCACCAAGGGCCTGCTGGTCGATTCCGTGGTCGAGGTCCAGAAGACCGGGCCGAATTCGGGGCAGGTCGTCTGGGAATGGCATGCCTGGGACCATCTCGTGCAGGACGAGAACCCGGCCCTGCCCGACTACGGCCAGGTGTCGAGCCATCCCGAGCGCATCAACATCAATTCCATCGGCGCCCTGGTCAAGGAAACCGGCAAGGTCGATTCCGACTGGACGCATATCAACGGCATCGATTACAATGCCGAAACCGACCAGATTATGTTAAGCGTCCACACCCAAAGCGAGGTCTGGAGCATCGACCACGGCACGACCACGGCCGAGGCGGCCGGTTCCACCGGCGGCAAGGCCGGCCACGGCGGCGATCTCCTGTACCGCTTCGGCAATCCCCGGGCCTACGACGCCGGTGACCTGGCCGACCAGACCCTGTACGGCCAGCACGACGCCCAGTGGATTGAAGACGGGCTGCCCGGAGCCGGCAACGTGCTGGTGTTCAACAACGGCTGGCAAAGCCCCTACGGCGAGTATTCCCACGTCCAGGAACTGGTTTTGCCCGTGGACGAGGACGGCACGTATCGGCGCAACCTCGACGGGTCCTTTGCCGAACCCGAGGTGGTCTGGAGCTATCCGGGCGGCGACGTGTCCGGCTTTTATTCGGCCTATGTCTCCGGAGCCCAGCGTCTGGAAAACGGCGACACCCTGGTGACCCTCGGCGCGACCGGGGCCGTGCTGGAAATCACGCCGGCCGGGCAAACGGTCTGGAACTACGTCAACCCGGACACCGACCAGGGCTTGTTGCAACAAGGCGAGTCGGCCGAGGCCGCCGGGTTGGGCTATGCCAACAACGTCTTTCGGGCCACTCGATATGCATATGATTTCGAAGGCTTTGTCGGGAAGAACCTGGTTGGCGGCAATCTCCTTGTCGCCGACCCTTCGGCCAAGGCTTCGGTCGTGGCCGGCCAGACCGGAGCGGGCGCGGCCCTGGCCGTCGCGGCCGTCTAAGGCCGGTCGGGGCCGCCGGCCCCAGGAGTTGCCCATGATCCGCGCTCGCCTGATCGTCTTGCTGGCCTGTCTGATCCTGGCCGCCTCCCTGGCCGACGCGGGGAACGCCCTGGCCGCCATAAGCGCTGTTGGCCGCGAGCGGGGCCGGCCCATCCTTCTGATCGACGGCAAGCCGGCGACCTCGGGCTTTGTCGAGATCTACTACTATCCCGGCCGGGGCAACCCCATGCCCGGCCAGCCCGAATACGGCGATCCCCGCTGGGTCGAGGCCATGAAACGGGCCGTGGACACGGCCCTGGCCCAGGGCGTGCGCCTGGTCATGGCCAGCGTCTGGTGGAGCG
>JAEZBW010000388.1 GCA_023426765.1 Bacillota bacterium | reverse complement strand
GACCAAAGGGTACGATTGAGGAAGCCTTTGAAAAAGCGGTGGCTTTCATTGAAGCCAGGCGAAAAAAAATCATTTATGAGACCGACATATGCTTGCGCGGATACGACAGCTCCAAAGAAAATTACTATATCTTTACCTTTGACTATGTCTTTGACGACATGGATATCGAGGTTTTGAACGAGGAGACCAAAAGCATTGGTCCGGTTATCACGATCATTGCCAACCGGGAACGCGTTCTTGATGTGAAATGGCACATCAAAACCCTGGAATATAATGATTACCATAATTATTACAACCTGAATTTTTATGATTTCTATGAAAACCAACTGGTTTCCGAGCCGCAGTTTAGCGGACAGATACAGGATATAGCCTTCCGGTATGTTTACAGCGAAAACGGAATGCGTGCCGAGCCGTATTGGCTGGTGGAAACCGAACAGAAGTTTTACCTGAAAATGGCCCCGGAGGTGGAATGACGTGGACTGGCGCAGAGCGAAAAACATTCTCCTGGTCATATTGGTATTGCTGAATGTATTTCTGTTTATCAATGTTCTCAGCGTAAAAGACCCGTTCGATATCACCGGCAAGTACCAAAAGGACGCAAAAAAAGCACTGCAGGCAGCGGGTGTCATCGTCACCGGCAGCATTCCCTCTTATGCTCCTGTAGGCAGAATCAGCTTCAGCCAAAACGATCCGGCCGCCTTTGCCGATTTTGCACGGCGGTTAACCGGCCTGGAGGTGAGCGGCGACAACCTGCCCTTTGATACTGTCTGGAGGAATGCAGGGAACACGTTAAGCATTCAGGGCAATAACTTCATATACGCCACCGGGAACAGCCAGGAGTTATTTCCGGCGGAAAACCTGAAAAAGCTTGACCAAAAGCTGAAAGCCTGGCTGAAGGAAAAGGTGAATCCAAAAGAGGTTTTTATCCAGGATGATCTGGTTCAGGACGGCAATACGATTCGTGCGGAGTATATCCGAAAACATAAAAACCTTCCCCTGTTCAGCCAAAGGATCAGCCTCACCCTTGTAGACGGCAGGCTTACAAGGATGGAAGGGAGCATGAAAATTTTACTGGAGGTTAAGGTCAGCAAGTCAGCCGATGAAATTATTTCACCGAACATTGTGCTGCTGACCGGCAAGGATAAGGTTCAGGGCATTGTCCAATCCATCGATCTGGGCTATTTAAGCCTGCAGGGCGATGATCTGTATGACACGCCCGTCTGGCGGATCACGCTTGCCTCCGGTGAAAGGATTTGGTTTAACGCCTATACCGGAGAATTTCTTGAATATGGAAATCACTTCAATTCTGCGACGTCTAACAGTTCAGAGCCCATGTAAAAAATCAAAGTTGTCCTTTAGGATCAGATAATGTTATAATGATAACAGATTCCGGGAGCATGCGTTGGTGTTTACTTCAGCCGGACTGAAAAACAAGCTGTTTTTTACAAAAGAACAGGAAAGATGGTGTTGGACATTGGAGAAACTGGTTATTCACGGGCAAAAACGGCTTAAAGGAGAAGTAACCGTCAGCGGTGCAAAAAACGCAGCAGTAGCGATACTTCCCGCAGCGATTCTGTCGGATAGTAATTGCATTATTGAAAACATACCGGATATATTGGATACTTCCATTCTGAAAAATATCCTTTCAAATCTCGGTGCAAAAATCGAGCATCTGAACAGTTCTTCCATACGCATTGATGCTTCCAACATCGTATCCTATACGGCCACCGATAAGCAGATCGGAAAGCTGCGGGCTTCGTACTATCTGATGGGGGCATTGCTGGGCCGGTTTAAGAAAGCAGTTGTGACTTTTCCGGGCGGATGTGATTTTGGCGTAAGACCCATCGATCAGCATATCAAAGGCTTCGAGGCCCTTGGGGCGAAGGTTGAAATAGAACATGGCAGGGTGATCATCACTGCGCACAAGCTGGTTGGTGCACCAATCTACCTGGACGTTGTCAGTGTGGGGGCCACCATTAATATCATGCTTGCGGCAGTAAAGGCCGAAGGTATTACCACTATTGAAAACCCTGCGAAGGAACCGCACATCGTTGACCTTGCAAACTTCCTGAATGCTATGGGCGCAGACATTAAAGGCGCCGGGACCGATGTGATTAAAATCAGGGGTGTTCGGGAGCTGAAAGGCGGGCACACCTATACGATCATTCCCGATCAGATCGAGGCGGGAACCTTTATGATAGCCGCCGCTGCCACCCGGGGAGATGTGCTGGTGAAAAACATCATTCCAAAGCATATGGAGTCCCTTACCGCCAAGCTGCAGGAAATGAATGTCAGGGTGGATGAATATGATGACAGCATCCGGGTATCGTGCAAGGATAAGATTCAAAAAGTGAACATAAAAACATTGCCCTATCCGGGCTTTCCTACAGACCTGCAGCCGCCGATTACCGCGCTTTTGTGCAGGGCCGAGGGAAACAGTATCGTTACCGAAGGGGTCTGGGACAACCGGTTTCAATATGTGGATGAATTGAAGCGGATGGGCGCAAAAATCAGGGTAGAAGGGCGAATGGCCGTTATCGATGGTTCGGTGCGGCTTACCGGAGCACCCATAAAGGCGCTGGATCTCCGTGCGGGAGCCGCCATGGTGATCGCTGGTTTAATCGCCCGCGGGGAAACGATCGTATCAAACATCGAATATATTGACAGAGGGTATGAAAAGCTTGATGAAAAGCTGAGGGCCCTCGGCGCGGATATACAGCGGATACAGGAGTGAACGGACTAAAATGATGAAACTTGCCAGCCTTTTCAGCGGCAGCAGCGGCAATGCCATATATATCACCAATAATAATACGCATCTCCTTGTCGACGCCGGCCTTAGCGGAAAACGGATTGAAGAGTCCATGGCGGGTACGGGTTTATGTCTGCGGGATATTCACGGCATCCTGATCAGCCACGAGCATATGGATCATATCTTAGGTGCGGGTATTCTGGCGCGCCGATATAACATTCCCATCTATGCGAATGAAAAAACCTGGGAGGCCATGCGCAGCGATCTCAGGAAAATTCCTGCACAATGCATCCGAACCTTTGTCACAGGGGAATGTTTTGAGATTGGTGATATCGAGGTGCATTCCTTTTCAACACCCCATGATGCCGCAGAATCAGTGGGCTTTAACTTCCGGTACGAGAATAAAAAGGTTACCATCGCCACCGACATCGGACACATCCACAAGGAGCTGCTGTCAAACCTTGAAGGCAGCGATATGATTCTGATAGAATCCAACCATGATATTGAAATGCTGAGGGTGGGCAGGTACCCCTGGCCGCTGAAACAGCGTATATTGGGCAATAGCGGCCATTTATGCAATGAGCTGGCGGGAAAAGTGGTCGCGTACCTTGCACAGCAGGGAACACAGAAATTTCTGCTGGGGCATTTAAGCAAGGAAAATAATTTTCCCGAACTGGCATTTGAAACCGTAAAAAGTGCGCTGCAGGAGAAGTCTATCATCGCCGGCAAAGACGTATATCTGGGCGTTGCCCTTCGCGACAGGCCAAGCGAAGCAATCTGTGTCTGACAGCTGGCTGCACATATGCTCGTATTGGGGAATGGTGCACCTGTGAAGAGGCTGGAAAGGATATTGTTTTGCAAATAGAGATCATATCCGTTGGAAAACTGAAAGAAAAGTATTTAAAGGATGCCGTTTTGGAGTACACCAAGCGGCTTTCTCGTTTCTGTAAACTGGATATTCTCGAAGCCGCCGAAGAAAAGGTACCCGAACACCTGAGCAGCCAGGAGGAAGGCCAGGCAAGAAAACGGGAAGCGGAAAAAATAAGGGCGATGCTTTCAAAAAACACTTTTATCATAGTTCTGGATCTGAAAGGGGAGCAGCCCGACTCGGAGCAATTCGCCAAAAAACTGTCCGCGTGGATGCTTCAGGGGAAAAGCCACCTCACTTTTATCATCGGGGGATCCATCGGCCTGGACAGACAGCTCGTGAAGGAAGCCGATTACAACCTCTGCCTATCAAACATGACCTTTCCGCACCAATTGACAAGGGTCATCCTGCTGGAGCAAATATACCGGTGCTTTAAGATTATAAATGGTGAGACGTATCATAAATGAGTTGAAATGATAAAGTTGTACTATTAACATTATTGGGCAGTTATTGGTATAGTATATTTACTAAGTCTCTCAGGAAATTGACCCAATAATATGAGAGCTCTAATCAGGGGGAATCACATGAGTTGTTTTTTTGTTGCCCAGATAAAAATAGAAAATGAAAATTATATAAAGAAGAAGTTGAAATCATTCATGAGTTTGAGAAGAGTCCTGAAAATTACGAGTTTTTCAGTATGGAAGAAGTTCTGAAGGAGTTAGGGATTAATCAATGGAAATTGTGAAGATTCATGACAGCGATAAAACAAAGTACATGGATTTGCTGCTTATTGCAGATGAGCAGGTAAGTATGATTGAAAAGTACTTGTATCGCGGCGAGATGTTCGCACTGTATGATGATGATCTAAAAGCGCTTTGTGTTGTTACGGAAGAGCAATCCGGCGTTTATGAAATTAAGAATATTGTCACTGTTCCTGAATATCAACGGAAAGGATATGGGCAAAAGCTGATCGCGTTTATCGCTGATCACTATAAAGATTCTGGTAACGAGTTATATGTTGGGACAGGCGATAGCCCTACGACACTTTGTTTTTACGAGAAATGCGGTTTTGTAAAATCACACATCGTAAAAAACTTTTTTGTAGACAACTACGACCACCTTATGTATGAAGATGGAAAACAATTGGTGGATATGGTTTATTTGAAGAGACAGCTGTAAAATGGAGTTTATACGCATAATTGGTTGATTTTTCCGGCGACCTGGCCCAGGTGCACGATTTCATGCTGAAGGTTGTTGGAGATAACCGCCTTGGGCATGCCATAAATGGTGGAGGTTTCTTCAGACTGGGCAAGCACGTAGCTGCCCTGTGTTCTTGCTGTTTTAATACCCTCCATGCCATCTGCACCCATTCCGGTCATGATGATGCAAAGCGCACTTTTGCCATACGTCTGGGATGCAGACGCCATCAGCAGATCTGCCGATGGACAGTAATGAAACTCCCGGTAGTTTTCCTTGGGATACAGAGAGATTATATCTCTTTTTTCAAGCATCATATGCATGCCGCCCGGGCAGACATAAGCATGTCCGGGAAGCAGAGGTTCTCCGGCAACGGCTTCCTTCACCCTTATTTTAGATTCCTTATTAAGCCTTTCTGCCAAAGGTTTTGTAAAGGTGGGCGGCATATGCTGCCCAATGACAATGCTTGCCCGAATATCGGGAGAAATCTGCGGGATGATGTTTGCCAGCGCTCTTGGCCCACCTGTCGAAATTCCGATAGCCACCAGGCGGAAGGGTTTTTGTGGTATAACTATCTCATAGCTTTGCCGCTCTTTTTGGACAACCTCCTGGGGATCGGCTCTGACAGTCCCGGTGGAAACAGGGACAGTAGCATTGCAGGGGAAAACAGGGTTGAGCACCGCATCTTTAGCCATTCGGATTTTATCAATCAGGGCTTTATCGGTCATCAAATCTTTATGGATATAATCCACCGCACCTTTTTCCAAAGCTTCAACGGTCTCCGCAGCGCCGTCATAGGCCAGGGAGCTGACCATGATGACCGGTGTGGGGCATTCCCGCATAATTTTCTCAACGGCCTGTATCCCCGTAAGATCGGGCATATTGATGTCCATTGTGATGACATCGGGCTTCAGAATACGGGTTTTTTCCAGGGCATCCCGACCATCTCTGGCAATGCCGATGACCTTGATATCCGGACAGGTGTCAAGAAAAGATCTTATCTTAACGCGCATAAATGAGGAGTCATCAACGATTAAAACCGTAATCATAGTTTACTTCTCCAAAAACATTCATATTTCGGGAGCCGGCCTGGACAAGTCGGTTTATTCATAAATGCTCATAAACACTTGCTTATGAACGCTACCATGCGGGTTTCAGGCAGCCTGTAAGCGCGGAGCTTTATGAGTGAAACACTGCCTTTCCCACGATATCCCTGCACAAATTTCTGCAGAAAGAACCATGATTTTATTATACCAAACATATTGAATAATTAACAGATACTTTCAGCCTTAGATTGGCGGATTACAGCAATAAATATGGTCCCGGCGTCAGCGCTGTAAATTTTTTCTTCATCCCTGAAAAGAACAGGTATATTAATTTTTCCAGCGACAAAACTATGGATAAGGCTGTTAAACGTGGTGATTTTAAATGGAATTTTTACGGGGTATATCCGGAAGTCCTTTCTACAGACCATCCAGTGAAAACCATACAAATGTTGCATGCGAACTGCAGTGATGCATGTCAGAGTTGGACAAGAGTGATGAATGAAAATTTGATCCCGCCAGAGTTGAAGCTTTTCCGCTGTTCGGCCGGTTCAGGAAGAAACAGTGCTGTTTCGCTTTAAAATGTATGGATGGAGGAACCGTCATGGGTAAAAAGGGAAAAACCAAAAAAATAAGATGGATTATCGTTGGAACTGTTGCCGTAATATTCACGGTATTGGGTTCCCTTTATACCATGCGGCCAGATGAGACATCTTATAAGACGGTGAAAGCTGAAACGGGCGATATTACAACGTATTATGCCTTTTCGGGCAATGTCGCCGCAAAGAACAGGCAGCTGCTGCTGTCCGAGCAAATGCTGCAGATTGCTGAAATTCTTGTGGATAAGGGAGACAAGGTAAAGCCAGGAGACATCCTGATCACCACAACCGCAGGAGATGAACTAAAGGCGGAGATAGACGGAGAGGTTACCAGTATTCATGTTGAGGAAAATGAACAGGTGATGCCGGGAACACTTCTGGTGGAGCTTGTGGATTATGATCATCTGGAGATCGTGTTCAGAGCGGATGAGTATGATGTTGACGCACTGGTGCCCGGGAAGGAAGCCATTGCTGAAATCAGTGCCATCGGGAAGGAGACTCGGGGAAAAATCAATGACATTTCCCGGGAAGGACAGATTGTCAATGGTGTTACCTTCTTTACGGCAACCATGGATATCGGAAAGGATGATAAAATCCGCATTGGAATGTCGGCCGAGGTGAGGCTGCTGAGCAAAAAGGTTGAAAATGTGATCAAACTGCCCATGGATGTGATCGTGTTTGATGAGAAGAACCTGCCGTATGTTTTAAAAATCGGAGAAAAAAATTCCATTGTGGAAGAAAAGATCACAACCGGAATCAATGACGGCACTTATGTCGAAGTGAAAAACGGAGTTGCTGCCGGCGAGGAAATCGTGTATGAACAGGGTAAGGACTTTGACCGCCTTTTCTTTCCCGAGGACGGCAAAAACGTTCACCTCGGGGGTGTGCGCAAATGAACCAAATCCTGAACATGCAGGAGATCTGCAAAAGCTATTACCTGGGCGATGAAGAGCTGAAGGTTTTAAAGGAAGTCGATCTAACCCTGCACCAGGGAGACTTTCTGTCGGTGCTTGGGCCGTCGGGCTCTGGAAAATCAACGCTGATGAACATCATCGGGTGCCTGGATACCCCCACCTCGGGAAAGTATGTTTTAACGGGAAACGATATCTCCGACCTGGATGAAACCGACCTTGCCAGAATCCGAAACCGGGAGATCGGATTTATTTTTCAAAGTTTTTACCTGCTTCCCCGGCTGAGTGCATTGCAGAATGTAGAGCTGCCGCTGGTTTATTCCGGGCTGCCTCCTTCAGAACGCAGAAACAGGGCTGCTGTAATGCTGGAGCGGGTGGGCCTGGCAGATAAAATGCGCAACCTGCCAAATCAGCTGTCCGGCGGTCAGCAGCAAAGGGTTGCGATAGCCCGTGCGTTGGTCACCGAACCCTCCATCCTTCTGGCTGACGAGCCTACCGGTGCATTGGATCAGGGAACCGGTCTTCAAATCATCTCGCTGTTCGAAGAACTGAACCGCGATGGAAAAACCATCATCATTATCACCCATGACAGTAATATCGCCGGACATGCCCGCAGGATAGTCCATATCCTGGACGGACGGCTGACCGAAAAGGAGTTGGATGCCGATGCTGCTGGAAAGCATTAAAATGTCCCTGACGAATATCATCAAAAACAAGCTGCGCTCAGTTTTGACGATGCTGGGCATTGTCATCGGCGTGGCTTCCATCATTGCATTGATATCGCTGGTGCAGGGGGCATCCGATAATATCAGCTCGGAGGTCACCAAGCTTGGCGGAAATAAAATTATGATCAATATCTTCGGAACACCTCTGAAACAGGGGCTTACCGAGAAGGATGCAGAGAACATCGGAAAGCTGGACAATGTAAAAGGATACTCACCGACGATTTCCGGGGTGACGGCAGTGGTATTCGATGAGAAGGTTTTGGAAGATGTTTCGGTACAGGGAAAAAACGAGGTATACTTCAAAACCGATTCCGAGCTGCTGCATTCAGGCCGGCCAGTAAACATCCTGGATCTGGAGAGCAGAAACCAGGTGGCTGTCATCGGCAGCGATATTGTGAAGGAGCTTTTTTATGGAATCAACCCGTTGGGCAGGGAGCTGATCATCAATGGCACAACCTATATCGTTATTGGCACACTGAAGGCGACAACCGGGTTCAGCCTGGGGTCACCGAACGACACGGTTGTAATCCCCTACACAACCGCTCTGCGCAGCCTGGGTGTGAAAAGCATATCCAGCCTGGATGTATTCCTGAAGGACACCGCCCTGGCCGACGACACGGTTGTGGCCATCAAGGGTGTTCTGAACCAGGCATTCAACTATAAGGATGATGCTTATACCATTTTCAACATGGGCGATATCATTAAATCCTTCCAGTCCATCATGTCCATGATGTCCCTGCTGCTTGCCGGAATAGCGGCTATTTCTCTGGTAGTTGGCGGGATTGGCATCATGAATATGATGCTGGTATCCATCACCGAGCGAACAACCGAAATCGGGCTGAGAAAAGCATTGGGGGCAACACCTTTTGCAATTCAGCTGCAATTTCTGATAGAATCCATCTTTCTTTCGATCATCGGCGGGCTGGCAGGTCTGCTGCTTGGAACACTTTTGGCGCAAATCCTTGCAGCGCTGATCGGTGTAATCGTATCCATCTCACTTTCCACCTATTCTTTGGCAATTGGGTTTTCTGCAGCGGTAGGAATCATTTTCGGCTTTATGCCCGCCAGAAGGGCGAGCCGGCTGAACCCGATCGATGCGCTTCGAAGTTTGTAGGACTTTTTTCTTTCCGCTCTTGTATGAGAACCCACATAATGGTATAATAGAACAATAGTTCGGGAATAGACCTATAACGGTAACTTGATGAAAGAAGTAAAGCTCTGTCCTTCAGGCATCGATATAAGAATGATGTTTTGTCCGATTCCCGAAATCAGTTATAACTAATTTGGGTCATTCCAATGAATTGATTTTACAACCACAATATGGTAACCTATTTTTTAATCCAAACGAAGGGGGTTTTGTTATGGTTCGTTTTGAAACACCTTACTCACCGGCAGACGTGGGCTACAATGCAGACCGGCTGAACATTCTGGACACGCACTTCCAAAAGATGATGGACGCGGATGAAATTATCGCAGCGTGGTATTGCTTTGCCAGAGATGGAAAGGTTTTTGCCAACAATGCCATGGGCAAATTCAGCTACAAGGCTGATGAAACCCGCGAGGTACAGCCCGACACAATCCAGCGCGTTGCATCCATCACAAAGCTTTTTACTGCCACTGCCATTTTCAAGCTGGTTGAAGACGGCCTGCTTCGCCTGAACCAAACGGTGGGTGAATTTATCGATGAATTCAAGTCCCCTCCGTTTCATAAAATCAATATCGCACACCTATTATCCCATACTTCGGGCATGTATCCCGACCAGGGTGCCTTCGACAACCGGTTCTTCAAAAGCCCATGGTATTTTGTCGAGAACATGAAGGGGGACAACTGGATTGAAGCCGCACTTTCTGTGGGGATATACAAGGAACCAGGTGAGGAGTGGGCTTATTGCAGCTTTGGGTATTGCATTCTGGGTGAGATCATCACCAGGGTCAGCGGCATCCGTGCAGAGGATTATATTAATGAACACATTATCAAGCCCTGTGAAATGACCGATTCGGGTTTTGATGTAACCGAAGAACAGGCAAAACGGCATTTTATCATTAACGAAGAGGCAGAAAATCGTATCCAGGATTTCCTTGCAAACGGGCCCAGAAGCGAAGGCATATGGGATAAAATCCCTCGTACGGGCGGTGCTATTTTCTCCACCACACTGGATTTGTGCAAATACGGTACCATGCTGCTGAACAAGGGTACATACAACGGTAAACGGATTATCGGCAGAAAAGCCGTTGAAAAGATGACGGATTTTTATGTCACGACAGAAGTAAAAGATTATTGCTGGAATGCCGACGGCGCTTTACGTCAATATGGGCTGGGCCCGGACATGCGGTGCAACCTGGCTTCGCTCTATACCAAGGGAACCTTCTTCCACGAAGGCGCCGGAGCGGCATGCCTGATCATCGATCCCTTTGAAAAACTGGTTACAGCGTGGTTTGTACCCTGGAGAAACGACAAATGGTGTGCGCACGGCTTATACAATGCTGCTGCGATCATGTGGTCAGGATTGGAATAATGAATATTCTTGTAAAGAAACTAAGGGTCATCAGGGAGGTTGCACTGGTCACCTACAAGGAATGGAGCGCCTACCGCACGCACTCCATGGTCTCCATTTTTGTAGGTCCGGTCTATTTCCTGGTGCAGTACTTCATCTGGACGGCAGTATACTCGGGAAGCTCCAGCCTGAACGGCATGGAGCTTTCCCAGATGCTGACTTATTTCGGTGTCACAACACTGATGGGGTACCTGACGATGGACTTTGCCGACTGGAACCTTCAAATGCTGGTACGCACGGGAAAGTTCCTGACCTTTGCGCTTCGGCCCATCCATCACAGGTTTTTTGCGCTCTCGCAAAAGATAGGTCACCGGGTGCTGGGTCTGATCATCGAGTTTATCCCCTGCCTTTTGATATTCATCTTTCTGTTTAAAGTGGACATGCGCCCGGCCAGCTATTTCTGGACGATTCTTTCCATTGTGCTGGCTTTTCTGATGAACCTGTATACCAATTACACCATCGGCATGACCGCTTTCTGGCTGGTGGAAGCCACCGGCGTCAGAAGGGTTTATCTGCTGCTGCAGAGCATTTTTTCGGGAGGGCTGGTTCCGCTGGTTTTCTTCCCGCTGTGGATGCAAAAGCTGTTGTTTTTCCTGCCTTTTCAATATGTATCCTATGTTCCGGCAATGGTTTTCACCGGAAAGTTTTCTCTTGCAGGCATCACAATGACCATCCCGCAAATTGTCGGCATTCAGGCTGTGGCAGTGCTGGCTGTCGCTTTGTTCAGTGAGGCGGTATACCGGCTTTCCATTAAAAGGTTCACCGGGGTGGGTGCTTAGAAAGATTTATCGAGGTTTTTATGTTCAGGAAATATTTTCGTATTTACAGGGAATGCCTGAAGGTGTCTGCGGCCACCGCACTGACCTACCGGTTTAATTTCCTGCTGGATAACATCATCATGTTGATCAGCAATATCCTGTTTCCGCTGGTGACCTTCATGATATACGGGTCGGGAGGGAGCTTTCCCAACTGGACGCTGCATGAAGTGCTGCTGATTCAGTCGATTTTCACCATTTCCAGCGGAGTTGCCAATATCCTGTTCAACGGGGTTTTATGGGCAACCATGCGGCATGTCATTGATGGCAGCCTGGAGATTGTGCTGATCAAGCCGGTGGACAGCCTGTTCTTTCTTGTAGCCTCCACCATAGACCTGAACAGTACCGGGCTTGTTTTGGGCGGCGTTGTCATGTTTGTAATCGCTGTGGCCAACATTGGCGCTGTTTCGCTGTGGATGGTTCTTCAATCGGTCATTCTGTTCCTGGCCGGCATGCTGGTAATGATGGGAATTTCCATGATGATGGCCGCCACATCCTTCAAGTGGGTTGCAAACTCCAGAATTCCAGAAATATTCGACAGCGTAAAATATGTTGGAAGATACCCGCAGGACATCTTTCATAAAGCCATCCGGGGCTTTACTTCCTTCATCATGCCGGTTGCAATGGTGGGCTTTTTTCCAGCGGCGGCCCTTTTAGGCAGGGCAAGCCCCTGGTCCTTTGCAGCCATTCTCCCATGCGCCTTGTTTGCCGCAGCCGGAGTATATCTTTATAAACACATGGTTCATCTGTATGAAGGAGTGGGAGGATAACTGTGGAAGACATCATCAAGGTAAAAAACCTAACCAAAACCTATACGACCTATAAGAGGGGAAGCGGGTTTGCTGAAACGGTAAAAAGCTTCTTCCATCGTGAAAAGATTACTGTTGAAGCCGTAAAAGATGTTTCCTTTGAGATCGGTGAAGGACAGATCGCCGGTATTCTAGGGCCAAACGGGGCCGGCAAGTCCACCACGATCAAAATGCTCACCGGCACGCTGTACCCCACCAGCGGGGCAATGGATGTAATGGGCTTCATTCCGTACAAACAGCGGGGTACCTATGTCACCCATATCGGTGCCGTGTTCGGCCAGAAATCTCAGCTGGTGTGGGACATTCCGCCCCTCGACAGCTTCAATATGAACAAGGCGATTTATTCGCTGACCGAAGCCGACTTTAAGAAAGCGCTGGATGAATTCACTGAATTGTTCGATTTGAAGGATATCATTCAAAAACCCACCCGCGTTTTGTCTTTGGGGGAGCGCATGAAATGCGAGTTTGTGATGGCCATGCTGCACAAGCCGAAGATCGTATTTCTGGACGAACCCACCATCGGGCTGGATGTGATTGCGAAACAGCGCATCCGTACCTTTATCCGGGAGATGAACCGCAAGGGAACCACCTTCATCCTCACCACCCACGACCTGGAGGATGTGGAGCAGCTTGCGCAAAAGGTGATCATCATCAACCACGGCCAAAAAGTCTTTGATGATTCGCTGATGAAGCTGCGGATGAACCTGGGTGCGAAGAAGATCATTCATCTGCAGCTGACCAGGCCGGTTCCGGGCTTTAACCTGGAAGGGGTAAAGGTGGATGAAAAGCATTCGGATCTGGAGTATACGCTGGAGGTAAACCTCGAGAAGAACTCCATCAGCACCATCATCCGCCAGCTTTCGGAAATGTGCGAATTCTCGGACATCTCCATCAAAGAGCTTCCGATGGAGAAAATCATCACCGCCATCTACGAAAGCAAAGCCTAAGCCAAATTTACCACGGGGACAGGTACCTTGGCTCAATTTAACCAATGGGCGGGGCCCAGGTACCTTGGCTCAATTTAACCATTAGGCGGGGCCCAGGTACCTTGGCTCAATTTAACCATTGGGCGGGGCCCAGGTTCCTTGGCAAAATTCAACCACTGGGCGGGGCCCAGGTACCTTGCATCCAGGTTGATGAAGCCTCTGGCGTACTCCCTTCGATTTTGATACAATGATCCTTGGAAGTTGAGGTTTTTACAGATGAAAAACAATGATCTTGTTGCTCCGGTGGTGAAGTGGGTCGGTGGGAAAAGGCAGATCCTGGGCGAGATATTAAAGCACGTTCCAGATGACTTTTCTTCTTACTACGAGCCTTTTGTAGGCGGCGGAGCCGTTCTGTTTGCACTTTGTCCGCAAAAAGCGGTGGTTAACGATGTGAATTCCGAGCTGATCAACATTTATCAGGTTATTCGGGATAATGCCGACGCGCTTGTAAACGATCTGAAAAAGCATGAAAACAACAGGGAGTATTTTTATGACCTCAGAGAGAAGGACAGGGACAAAGATAGTTATAGCAGGCTAAGCCCGGTAGAAAGGGCATCCAGGATCATTTATCTGAACAAAACCTGTTATAACGGTTTATTCCGCGTGAACCGGGCCGGGGAATTCAATACTCCCTATGGAAACTATAAAAACCCCAATATTGTGAACGAGTTTGTTTTAAGAGCCGTCAGTGAGTACTTCAACCGTGCCAAGATCCGGTTTACCTGCATGGATTTTGAAGAAGTATTGAAAAACATTAAGAAGGATTCATTTGTTTATCTTGACCCCCCGTACGATCCAGTCT
>JAEZBW010000340.1 GCA_023426765.1 Bacillota bacterium | reverse complement strand
GGCTTGGGGTTTATCGGTAAAAATAACCTGCTGGTTACACCCCAGTACGGCTGTGCACTAATGCTGGGCAAGGTCTTAACCACGGCTCCCTTTGAAACCGTGAGTGAAAATCCGAAAGAACCTCAATGCGGCAACTGCAATATCTGCATGAATGTATGTCCGACCAAAGCTTTGCTCGGCAAAACATGGAGTGTCACGACTACCCGTGAAGAAATCATAACCAGAAAGCTCTGTATTTTATGCCTGAAGTGCATGATCTGGTGCCCATATACAATGGATTACATAAAATAGGCATCACTTAAATCAAATATCAATATTGCTTCATATCTCTGAAGATAAAAGGGGAAGACAGAAATGGATTTACTAAAAATTAAAGAAATCGCTTTTAATCACTTTGGTAATACAGCTACATTCATTTTTTTGGAAAGAGGCAATAAGTTCGACCATGGACAAAGAGTTGCAAATTTATCGAAAATTATCCGCGAAAATGTTTTGCCTAATGATAATACCCGGGATGATATTTTAACAGTTTCTGCCTGGTTCCACGACTGTATGCACAATCAAAAAGGTCATGCACAACTTGGTGCAAAGAAAGCCCGGGAGTTACTGAAAGATGAACTAATGGATGATGAACTCAATGAAGTTTGCAGAATTATAACGCTGCATGACCGAAGAGAATTGAGGGATGAATCAGTTTATTTGAAAATCCAGCAGGATGCCGATTTGTTAGATCACTTTGGTGTATTTGAAATCTGGATACATTTTGCATATGCTATCAACCATGATATGAATATGAAACAAGCATGTGACTGGCTTCTCAACGAACGCCCAAAAGAGGATCAAAAATTTTTGTCCGAACTGCATTTTGACTATTCAATGAAGATCTACAAAGAAAAAGCTCAGTTTTTACACGAGTTTGCGAAACGCATGTCGGTAGAGGTTGAAGGAAATATCGCTAGAGAAAACTTATGTGATCGTTCCTGATTGCTATTATTGGTATAAATGCTACATTCCGGAATAATGTTGATTATACAAAATATAAAAATTTCATCTTGATTAATCCGGCGGAACTGTGTATAATAAATTACGCACACGGGCGATTAACTCAGTTGGTAGAGTGTCACTTTGACGTAGTGAAAGTCGGGGATTCGAGTTCCTCATCGCCCACCAGAAAGAGCCTTTCAGGAAAACTGAAAGGCTCTTTTTCCCGGTCGTTTTCATCATCTCCCTAAGACACTGAATAACGGTTACTCATTGATGATTTTACGAAGTAAAACCTTTGTATAATGAGGTGCCTTTTGCTGGATTTTACGAAGCAAAAGCCTTTGTGTAACGGTACTATGGCTGTCTCGGTTGTTAGGGCTTGGTTATACCTTTATCCCCGGTATTCTCCTTGTTCTCCTTATTCTCGATGTTTTCCTTATTTTCTTTATTCTCTATGTTATCTTTTTTCTCCTTATCCTTTTGAGTTTCCGGTTGCTTTTCAGGAACATTTTCCGGGGCTTTATTGGCATCCGCGGTTTCATAGGCCGTAACTGTCCAAATTCCCGTCTCATTTTTCCTGACCAGCCGTTTCAGGTAAACGAACTTGATTGGTGTCTTGCTGCTGGAAACCTGCACAACGGCTTCCCTGTTAGACATTTCAACCAGCTTCAGCTCTTCCGTACGAATCGGATAATCTCCCTGGATGCCATTCGGGGATATCTTCAGGCTTACAAAAACCTGTGTGACAAAAACCGGATCGAGTTTCCATGGAGAATGCCCTTCGTCCACGCTTTTCTGTTCTTCCTTCACAGTCTGGATATCATATGCAACCTGAACCACCCCTCCTTCCTTCTTTTTCCCGTCCTTTGGAATAAGGGTTAACACAAGAATGACAATTGCAGCGAGAATGAGCAAAACTCCCAGGATTGCAGCCCAGTTCAACGGCCCTTTTTTCTGCGGTTTCAACGTCTGTGTTTTCACTTTGTTCGAAATCATAGGCTTATAGCTTTTTTTGGAATCCATGGCTCCCCCCTCTTTCGAAGAAGATTCAGTCCATCCGAATCATCAACAATCATTATTAAAATCCTATGCCATGGATTTGGAAAATAATCATTCATATTCAGAAAAAAACGCCTTCAATTGCTGAAAGCGTTTAAACCGGGAGGTTATCTATTTGTAAAGCGTAATATTCCAAAGAACCGGCATTAGACCACATGTTGGGATATACATTGCAAAGCTATCTGCCGGAAGCGGTTTCCGTCCCGGAGGATTCACATCCTCCGGTGATGGTTAACCGTGATATGTGAACCCGTTCAGCGGGAATAAATTTCAGCCCCAAAAGGCAGCAGAGCCAGCTTTGCCAGCTTGAAATGCTGCATTCCGAAAGGTATTCCGATGATGGTAATGCAAAAGATCAGTCCCATAGCCAGGTGAAGCAGGCACAGTTCCCATCCGAGTAAGACGATCCACAGTATGTTTCCAACAAGGCCTCCAACACCAAAGCGGCCAACCTCTACATCCCTGCCGAAGGGAGTCAGCACAAGCCCGCCTATCTTAAAGCATTGTATGCCAAAGGGAATGCCAACGATGGTCAGGCAGGCTAATAAACCGCCCACCAGCCATAAAATACTGGCAATCAGACCTCCAAAAATGAGCCAAAGCAAGTTCCCAATCAGTGACATCTTTCAATACCCTCCTGAACTTTCACGGGCTTCAGGCAGTTAAACCATCGGATGGAGTGCAGGGATGCTTTCCCTGCAGTCTTTCCCGAAGTCCCGTTATCATCTGTATGTATTGTAATATCATTTCATTGGAAAATCTTTTGTACTCCATTAGAGTTTCATTAAAGATATTCTGAAAAAGATTGGCAGGCCCATCCGTATCATTTTCCTGAAGCGAATACGAAAAACCTCCGGATAAGGCCATGCTTTTTCATTCTATGATCCGTTCTGCAGTTTCATGTCTTCAAGGATGTTCAACATTTTCATCGTAGCTTTGATAGCCGATGCCGTCTGGTCGGAATCAAGGCCTCTGGTCTTGAATTCCCGCCCAAACGACCACGTAATGGCGGTTTCCACCAGGGCGTTGGTTTTTCCGCCTGGCGGTATGGTGACGATATAATCGATCAGTTGCGGCATGGGCTTTTGAACCCTGTCATATATCTTCGTAATGGCTTTCACAAAGGCGTCATACTGGCCGTCGCCATTAGAGGTCTCTTCATAAACCTGACCGTCTATCTCCAGACTGACGGTGGAAACCGGCTTCAGGTTACGGGCATGACAAATATAGTAATTCAGCAGCTTGATTTTATCATCTGCTGCACCTGTTCGCAAAACGTCTGAAATGATATAGGGCAGATCGTCGGTAGTGATGTTTTCCTTCTTATCTCCCAGTTCAACGATTTTGTCGGTTATCTTCCGGATGGCTTCCTTGTCAAGCTCGATCCCAAGCTCTTCAAGGTTTTTCACTATGCTCGCCTTTCCCGAGGATTTGCCCAGGGCATACTTTCTCAGCCTGCCAAAACGCTCGGGCATCAGGTTGTTGAAATACAGATTCCCTTTATTGTCGCCGTCAGCATGGATTCCGCTGGTCTGTGTGAACACATTCTCTCCGATAATGGGCTTGTTGCCGGGGATGCGGATGCCGGAAAAAGCTTCGACAATTTTACTGATTTTAGTCAGCTTCGTTTCCTCCACCGATAACTCCACATCGGGGCAAAAGTCCTTTAGAACGCCAACAACACTTGAAAGAGGAGCATTTCCGGTTCTTTCCCCCAGACCGTTCACAGTGGTGTGCACACCATGTGCGCCTGCTTTTACAGCCATCAGTGTATTCGCTGCCGACATGTCATAATCGTTGTGGGCATGATAATCAAAGTGTACCCCAGGATATCTTTCCACTATATCACGAATATAATGGCAGGTTTGCTCGGGAGCCAGTATACCCAGCGTGTCCGGAAGCATAAACCTGTCAATTTCCTCATCCTTCAGCGCATCAATCAGTTGGTAAACATATTCGGGGGATTCCATCATACCCTCCGACCATATTTCCAGGTATATATTCACGCGAATTCCATTTTCCCTTGCATAGCTGATGACATTACGAATGTCTTTGATATGTTCTTCGGGAGTTTTTTTCAGCTGAAACTGCACATGCTTTAATGAACCCTTGCATAAAAGGTTCAAAACCCTGGCGCCAGATTCCAAAATCCAGTCGACAGATATTGTGCCATCAACAAAGCCCAGCACTTCAAGGCGATCCAGGTAACCCTTGGAGGCACACCAGCTGGAAATCAGCTTAACTGCTTCCATTTCACCCTTTGAAACGCGGGCCGAAGCAACTTCAATCCGATCAATCCGAACTTCATCCAGTAAAATTTTAGCAATGTTAAATTTTTCGGTATGCGAAAAGGAAACCCCTGGGGTTTGCTCACCATCTCTCAGTGTCGTATCCATGATTTCTATCTTCATCGTAAAATCCCTCCCGCCCGGGAAAATATTTCACCTATTATACCGTAAAAGAATTTTCCCGTAAAGCAAAAAAATTACGGTATATTGCCCTGTTGGGGCTTAGTGATTTCACATTGTAAGGTATTTCCCGGTTACTTGGCGGTTGTGTTTCTGATTATGATGTTAATAATACATTTTAAGATCGTATAATATCAAATGCTAAGGTATCCTCATTTTCGCTGATAGGTTTAACAATTAAAAAGGACACCCGGGGTGCCCTTCATTTGGCTGATCTATTATTGATGGAAAAAACTTTAGCACACCGGTGCATGGGTTATTTCACCAGGTTGTTTTTCAGTGCGTATACGGCGGCCTGGGTTCTGTCGGAAACCTTCAGCTTCTTGAAGATGTTGGATATATGGTTCTTCACCGTTTTTTCACTGATATAAAGGGTTTTGGCGATTTCCTTGTTTAGAAGGCCTTTTGCTATCAGATCCAGCACTTCAAGCTCTCTATCGCTTAAAAGACTGTTCTTCCGGGAAGAACCAGCCTCTCCGGAGGTATATCGCTTGAATTCCACAATCAGTTCCCTTGCCATCGTCGGCTGAATATACGCCTCACCCTGATAAACCTTTCGGATAGCCTCCACTAGCACGGCCCCATCCGCATCCTTCAGCACATAACCATTTGCACCCAGCTGCAGAGCTTTAAAGAGGTATTCCCTGTCCTGGTGGATGGTTAGCATGATTATCCTTGCGTCCGGATGTTTCTCCTTGATCGTTTCCAATGCCTGCAAACCATTCTGTTTTGGCATGTTGATATCCATCAGAACAATATCGGGCAGTTCTATGGAGTAATAGCTTACGGCTTCAACCCCATTGGCAGCCTCGGCCACCACTTTAATATCACTTTCCAGTTCAATCAGCTGCTTCAGCCCCTGGCGCACCATTGAGTGATCTTCAGCAAGCATCACGCGTATCCGTTCCATATCAGAACTCCTTTCATTCTTCGGTATGAGGCAAAACAACCTTTATAACCGTGCCCTTCCCTGGTTGGGAAGAGACTTCCATTTTTCCGTTCATCAGCTCAATGCGCTCTTTCATGCTGAAAAGTCCGAAGCCGCTGCTGTGATCATCCTTTTCAACCTTGATGCAGTTCGTGTCAAAACCCTTCCCCGTATCGGAAATTTTCAGCGAAACACTCAGCGGCGTGAATTCAACGCGCACTTCGGCAGTTTTGGCCTGCGCATGCTTTCGGATATTGTTCAGGGTTTCCTGAATAATTCTGAAAATGGTCAGGTTCAGGTTCTTATCATCAATCACCATGTCCAGGCCCCGACGGTGAAAGGATACGTCTATGCCCGTCTCTATCGAAAAGCTTTCCACATATTTCTGCAGCGTGGGCAGAAGGCCCAGATCCTCCAATGACATGGGTCTGAGGTCATAGATGATCCTTCTGACATCCTTCAGCGATTCCCGGACGATCTTTTTCAGGTTTTGCAGTTCCGAGCGGGCCTGATCCAGGCTGATGTCGATCAGCTTCTCACAGATTTCAGCCTTTAAAACAACGTTGGACATGGATTGTGCGGGGCCGTCGTGAATTTCTCTTGCCACCCTGCTCCGTTCCTCTTCCTGGGCTTTGATAACACGGATCGCAAGATATTTTCTCTTTTCAGAGTCGTCCAGATGATCATTGAGGTTGCTCAGGTCGCCGGAGAGATAGTCCATGATGGTTCCAACCTGGTTTACCAGCTGTTCGGCTTTGCTCACGGTTCCAAAAGCTTCCTTCAGACGGCGCTCCAGGTCATTTCTGCGAATAATCGTATATTTTTCCCGTTCCCTGTTTACCGCAAGGTCGATGCGGATTTTATCGGCGGTTTCGTAAGCAACCCGGATATCATCCTGAGTGTATCTGTCAAAATTTTTACTGATGGCAGCAAGCCTCACTCTGCTCTTTTTCAGTTCAACCTCCAAGAGGTCGTTTTGCTGGATGATCCCCTGCACCTCCAGCTTTAAATCATTTAGTTCTTCCTCCAGCCTGTTGCATTCCCGGCGGGCACCCTCCGCGATGTCATAGATGGCTTCACGGCTTTTGTCAATCATCTTCAGGGTTTCTTTTATAATCCGGTTCAGATGGGAAACATCAAAGCTTGCCAAGGTCTGCCTCCGCTATTTTTCTGTCTTGATTTTCTGCAATTCATCCATAAAGGTGTCGATATCCTTGAACTGACGGTATACCGAAGCAAAGCGTACATAGGCCACCTCATCAAGCTTGCGGATCTCCTCCATGACTTTTTCACCGATTTCGGTGCTGGTGACCTCCCGTTCAAGGGTGTTATAAATCTGCGCTTCGACATTGTCGATCAGGTTATCGATTTCGCTGATGGAGACAGGACGCTTTTCACATGCCCGCAATATCCCATTCATCAGCTTTTCCCGGTTATACTGCTGGCGGGACTTGTCCTTTTTAATGACCATCAGCGGCATATATTCCACCTTTTCGTATGTGGTATACCGTTTCTGGCATCCGAGACATTCACGCCGTCTGCGGATCGTAGCCCCCTCATCCGTGGGACGGGAATCAATCACCTTGTCTTCCGGATGAGAACAGTATGGACATTTCATAACACTCCTCCTCAACCTGGGCTGGTCACAGGCATTCGCCTGCTGCTCGCCCATGCATCCCGGGCTGGTCGCAAGCATTCGCCTGCTGCTCGCCCATGCACCCCGGGCTGTTCACAGGCATTCGCCTGCTGAGCACCCATGCAAACCTGGCAGTCGGCCCGGAAAGAAAGTTCATTCATAAAAGCGTGTACATGACATGCTTTTCCGAACGGTCTCCAGGATAACCCGGTTCTCTGCTTCTCTATATTGATTATCGGATATTTCGCACCCAAATTAATAGAAGTCTGTTAAAAAGGCTGCCTTGTTCAACAAGCAGCCCGATAGAATGTCCTTCATCGTATTGCGATCTCCTTAAGAGCGTATTGATCATTATGAGCAGAAAGAACTATCACGGATACAATTGAAGTTCCTTCGCTTCGCTCATGTTGTTAGAACTTCGCTCAGGATGGCAGTTGTTATGACTTCAGTTGTCCTTAATGTCCACCAGAATGATCTCTTCACCGATTTTGCGGACATCCCTCCAGGGGATGACCAATTCGGCCTCTCCGCTAAAAGCTTTAAACAGGGACCAGGGCCCCGGCAAAATGATGGAAACCAGCCTTCCGGTTTCCAGGCTGAACTCGATATCCTTCACAAACCCCAGCCTTCTGCCGTCTACCAGGTTGATGACCTCCTTCGACTTTAATTCGCCGATTCTGGATAAGTTCGAGGTTGGCAGTTGAATTCCGTTGCGTTCAAGGTTTTTTATATCCTGCTGCATGGGCCGCACCTTCAAAAAAAAGACTCTAGTACAATTTATTCCTGACCACACTCACTCAGAAGTCATGCAGCACATTTCTGTCAGACAAACTAAACATATTTGCGCATATGCTTCAGCGCAGCCTTTTCAAGCCGGGATACCTGAGCCTGGGATATACCGATCTCTTCGGCTACCTCCATTTGGGTTCTTCCCCGGAAGAAGCGCAGATCGACGATCATCCTTTCCCGGTCGGAAAGACGGGAGATGGCTTCGTTTATCGAAATATTCTCCAGCCAGTTATCGTCATTGTTTTTTTCATCACTCACCTGATCCATGACATAAATGGCATCTCCGCCGTCATGATAAACCGATTCAAACAGCGAGATCGGATCCTGTATGGCATCGAGGGCCAGTAAAACATCCTCCCTTGGGATATTCATTTCGGTAGCGATTTCAGAGACCGACGGCTCCCGAGACAGGGCATTGGTCAGCTTCTCTTTGGCCTGAAGTGCTTTATATGCGATATCCTTCAGCGAGCGGCTGACCCGGATTGAGTTGTTATCCCTGAGGTACCTGCGGATTTCTCCGATGATCATCGGCACTGCATAGGTTGAGAACTTCACGTTTTGCGACAAATCGAAGTTGTCAATGGCTTTTATCAGCCCGATGCAGCCAACCTGAAACAAGTCGTCCACATGTTCTCCCCGGTTGTTGAAACGTTGAATGACGCTTAAAACCAGCCTCAGGTTTCCCCGGATAAACTCCTCCCTTGCAAGCTTGTCACCCTTTTTTATTTTCTTAAACAATTCATCTTTTTGTTTGTTTGTCAATACAGGAAGTTTGGACGTGTTGACACCGCATATTTCGACTTTGTTGACCATAAGGCACCTCCCATTGAAAAATGGGGTTTCAAAGATCCTTTTGGGTAAATGATGCTTCAGAGATACGGCGGACAATGGATCCACACAGTTTCCACCCTTCGCCTTTCAATCCCTGATCACTTTAAAACCCTATTTACATTTTTTCCTTGAAGGTGCCAAATATACTGTTTTGTCGGTTTGAAAATATCCCATTCACCCCTTGACAGGCCTTCCAACAGAGAGAGTAATGGCCGTGCAGGGAGAAAAATTCTTTTAAAGGTTTCACTTCGAGGAAATAAAATATGCAATTATTTCCACAGTTTCGGTGATATTATTTCCTAAACAGGATTGATTATTCAAAATCGCTTCCTGAAGCAAACCTGTTGAAGACAACAAATTTCACACCCCAGAGGTTTGTTGTTATCTGCAATGCTGTACAACGAAAGGCAGCTCTGTACCTTCGGGCAATCACCTGCTGACTAAAGCATGCGGCTAATCTCCTTTTTCAGCCGCCCGAGGATGCGTTTTTCCAGGCGGGATATGTAAGACTGCGAAATCCCCAGCATGTCTGCCACTTCCTTTTGGGTCTTTTCTCTTTGGTTGTTCAGCCCGAACCGCATTTCCATGATTTTTTTCTCACGGCGGCTCAGCTTGGTCATGGCCGTGACCAACAGCTCCCTGTCGATTTCATCGTCCAGGTTTTTTTGAATCAAATCCCCTTCGGTGCCCAGAATATCTGAAAGCAGAAGCTCATTGCCGTCCCAGTCCACATTCAGCGGCTCATCGATGGAAACCTCGGAACGCAGCCTGCTGTTTTTCCTTAGAAACATCAGTATTTCGTTTTCAATGCATCGGGACGCGTAAGTGGCCAGCTTGATGTTGCGTGACGGGTTATAGGTATTGATGGCCTTAATCAGCCCGATGGTGCCGATGGAGGTTAGGTCCTCGATGTCCATTCCGGTATTTTCAAACTTACGCGCAATATAGACCACAAGCCTGAGGTTCCTCTCAATCAGGGTTTTTTTCACGGCCAGCTCCTTCTGCGGCAATTTGTCCAGTAATGCCGCTTCTTCATCATTCGTTAAAGGGGGCGGTAATGCTTCGCTGCCGCCTACATAATGAATATCTTCGGGTGTATGTCCGCCGGTTAATTTCCGGAACCATTGGATAAACCTGTTCAATATTTGATTCATACGATCCCTTCCTTACAGCTTGTTTTTTCTTCTCCTGTCAACTGACGCAGGCGCTGCCGTCAGGCTTATGCCGAAACCAGTTCAGGGCTGATAATCGCCTTGTATTGGTTTTTTGTCGAAAGCCTGTTTTGGCAGATGCAAACAACAACCTGCGTTCGTTCATACTGCAATTCCTCCTTTTCCACGCAAACTCTGTCGGGTTTAAAGCCGGGCAGCATTCCATTGTTGGTGCCGATGGCATGGAAAGGGATTAAACGGATCCTTTTCCTCCATTCGGAGCTTTCTTCTGATGTACCTTGAACTGCCTGGGTTTGGGACCAGTTCTTCAGCCATTCGGCCATTCCGGCCGGCAACAGTTCTTTTATTCCATCCAGCTCGGCTATCATGACGGGATATTGCGTAACCGGATCCATCAGGGAATTGCCGGTATCAATCAACGCCTGCAGGCTTACCGTTCTTTCTCCGAGATGAATGGATGCCTTTACGATAAAAGATTCCTTTTCAACACGCTTCCGGAAGATATCCGCAAAGGCCCGTACCATCAGGATGCCGAAAACCAGTGTTAAAGCCAGCAGCAGCGTGTCGCTTTTCATATGGTTGTAAAACTCGCCATTCTTAAAATAAATCCCCTGATTAGTCAGGCTCATCAAGGCATATCCGGCGCCTGCAAAAATGAAGGTTGATAGATAGAAGGACAGAAATGCCTTCATCATGCTCTTGATTTCCCTGCCCGGAAAAGCGATGGCTATCATCAGAACTGAAAGCAGCAGTTTTCCGAAAATGGTATACAGGGTTTGCACCTTCGGGCACAGCAGCATGGCCACCAGATAAGCCGCCCCTATAACGGCTGATATAAACTTGCGCATGATGGTGGAATATCGGCCTGACAATTTTTCGGTGACCAGAAGAATGCCATAGTTAACAATCACATTCTCCAGAAAAAGCACATCGATATAAAGAACCATACGTTCACCTCAAACTGTACCCTTATGTCCCCGATGAAAAAGTACATAGTTTCTCCACTATCCACCTTTATGCATGGTCACTGTCATATATGCCACCTGAAGTATAAAACGATCTGTAATATTTTTAAGGCATGCACTTCAGGCATCGTTTAGCTACTGGGAATTCTGGCCTTAAAACGTCTGTTAAAGGCGTACTCTCATTATATCCCGGTGGGAAAAGCGGGATTTGTCAAATAATATTATCACCCGTTTAAATTTCCTGGCAGGTAAGGACGAACCGTTGTTTTCACCCTTTTTTTCTGATACGATGATGTCATCATCGTAAAGGGAACCGTTGGGTTCGTTTTATCAATATGTTGATATGAATTGGGTTGTAATCATCCCCGAAAAGGAACCGATGGAGGTTCTCTCCGGAAGACTGTTCGAAAAGCAACCTTTTTATGATGAAGAGTGTCCGCGAAGTTTGAAACACGTATGGCGTCAGAAAACAGGCCGATTTCCCCGACCGGATGCTGGAATAAAGCGCTTGATGGAAAGGAGAAGCATCATGAGAAACACTGCAGAAATATGGTATCTGTTTCATAGCGGTTATGCAGTAAAATATGGCAGCAGGCTGATGATCTTCGACTATTACAACAACAGATCTGAAAACCGGAACGCTGATCTTGCCGGTGGCATTTTTGATCCCAGGGTTCATTCCGAGGAGGAGATTTTCGTATTTGCCTCTCACAGGCATGGCGACCATTTTAATCCGGTGATTCTGAACTGGGAAAAGCAGCACCCCAAGGTGCATTATATTTTATCAGATGATATTCCCTTTCATGGAAAATCTGAAAATGTTCTGTCTGTGTCTCCTGAAAAAACCTATACTTTCTGCGGCCTGACCATTCAAACCCTGGCATCCACCGATGAAGGCGTGGCTTTTCTGGTGAAAATAGATGATTTCACGATATACCATGCAGGAGACCTGCACTGGTGGCATTGGGACGGAGAACCCGATCCTTGGAACCCCGATATGGAAAGAAAGTATAAGGAGCAGATTGCCAAGCTGAAAAATGTGCCCATCGATGTTGCTTTTGTTCCGGCAGACCCCCGCCAGGAAAAGTTCTCACACCTGGGAATAAGCTGGTTTCTGCAGGAAGTATCCTGCCCCCATGTCTTTCCGATGCACTTTGGGAAAGATTACAGCATCATGGAGGCTCTAATAAACCATCCTCAAATGAAACCCTGGCTTTCAAGAATACATCCGGTTTCGCAGCGGGGTCAGTCTGTTGTGCTGAAACCGCAGGAATAGCCTGACACAGAATAAATTACCCCTATTTTCCCTGGCCTGTGGTTTTCATATCGGCAGGTGCGTTCTTGATCGGGCGGCCTGCAAAAAAGAAAACGGAAAGCAAAAATGCTCTCCGTTTCCTGAAATAGTATCAAAATCTTCCATTACTCTTCATTCAGGGGCCGATGCGTAAAAGTGCGCCGGTTCGCTGCATAATCCGATACAATATGTCCGTTACCCACAAGCTTGAACTTGTATATCAGCAGCCCTTCCAGGCCCATGGGGCCGCGGGCATGGATTTTATTGGTGCTGATACCCACCTCCGCACCAAAGCCGTATTTAAATCCATCGCTGAACCGGGTGGAACAGTTCCAGAAAACGTTCCCCGAATCCACCCTGTCCATGAACCGATCGGCATGGTCCTTATTCTTTGTGATGATACTGTCGGTATGCCCCGAACCGTACGTATTGATATGATCTATCGCTTCATCCAGCGAATCCACTATCTTAATGGATAGAACATAATCCAGGTATTCGGTTTGCCAATCCTTCTCAGTGGCTGCACCGACAGGGATAATAGCCCTTGTCCTTTCACAGCCTTTCAGAAGTACATTGCTTTCATCGGTTTTCGTTTTCAGTGCAGGTAAAAATGTTTCTGCGACATCCCTGTGCACCAGCAGGGTTTCGGTGGCGTTGCATACAGCCACATACTGCACCTTTGAATCATTCACCACGTCCACCGCCATGGCAATATCGGCTTCCCCATCCACGTAGCAGTGACAGATTCCATCAGCATGCCCCAGAACGGGTATGCGTGTATTATCCATGATATAGCGTACAAATTCGTTTGAACCCCTCGGGATAATCAGATCGATGTACTCGTCCATTTTCAGCATCCCATTGACGTCCTCCCGCGTTTCCAGCAGATGAATCCACCCGGGATGAAGGCCGGCTTCGGTGGTTGCCGCCTGGATGACATCGGCCAGGGCGCGGTTTGTCTCCCTGGCTTCGCTTCCGCCCTTCAGCAGTACGGCATTTCCGCTTTTCAGGCAAAGGGTGGAGATCTGAACCAGTGCATCGGGTCTTGATTCGAAAATGATGCCAATCACACCGATAGGGCAGCTGATCTTGTACAGCTTCAGGCCATCATCCAGTTCGGTAGCCATAAGCTTCCTCCCCACCGGTTCGGGCAGGTTGATCAGACTGCGGATACCGTCTATCACATCAGCCAGTTTCTTTTCATCAAATTTCAGCCTTTTCAGAAGCGGAGCAGGCAGGTTTTCCTTTTTGCTTCTTTCCAGATCCAATTGGTTTTTTCGTATGATTTCATCCATATTTTCCTGCAGTTTTTCGGCGATTAGCCGCAAAGCAAGGTTTTTTCTGTCCTGCTTTTCACAAGCAAGCGCTATCGATGCTTTTTTCGCAATGGAAGCCGCCTGAACCATATCCATCGAGATTCCTCCCGTCTGTTTTATCATTGATTAATAATTATAACACCCAAAGCATTCCATGAACAGTATTAAATTGAAAAGCTCAGGGTTTGATCCACGGTCTATTGACTTGTACCTGATTTCTTTGTAACATGAAAAGGAAGCGGCATTGGGACGGAAACAGTAAAAAATACAGAGGGGGTTGAAGTTTATGTTTAAATGGAGTGAAAACTATGCAACCGGAATCCGGGAAATCGATATGCAGCACCGAAAACTTGTGGAGATCGGGGCTAAACTGGAAGATATGCTGAGTACCGGAGACTCTGTCGATTATTACGATTATATCATCGAAACCCTGGAAGAACTGAAGGATTACACCGAGTACCATTTCAGTTATGAAGAAAAAAAGATGGAAGAAGTCGGATATCAAGACCTGGAAGAGCACCGGATGGAGCACCTGTTTTTTGTGAAGCGGATCAGCCGCTTGTCCATGCAGGATATTGACAGCTCTCAGCTGGGTGTGATCACAGAGACCCTGAACTTTCTGGCGAAATGGCTTTTCAGCCATATTCTGAATGCAGATATGAAGTATATCGGCAGCATCTCCCGGGAATAGCAGGTCTTACATAGCCGTTAAGAAAGTACTGAACAACAAACACGGACGAATATGAAAGGAATGAACGAATGTCAGCCCAGGAAAATGAAATAAATCGGCAAACAAGCCGTCGCAGAACCTTTGCGATCATTTCGCACCCGGACGCCGGTAAGACAACCATGACCGAAAAGCTGCTGCTGTACGGCGGTGCCATCAACATGGCCGGTTCTGTGAAGGCGCGCAAGGCCTCCCGGCATGCGGTCTCCGACTGGATGGAGATTGAAAAGGAGCGTGGAATTTCGGTAACCTCCAGCGTCATGCAATTTGAATACAACGATCATTGTATCAACATTTTGGACACACCCGGCCATCAGGACTTCAGTGAAGATACCTACCGCACGCTGGTTGCCGCCGACAGCGCCGTCATGCTCATCGATGGCGCAAAGGGTGTGGAGACACAGACCATCAAACTGTTTCACGTGTGTAAAATGCGTGGCATCCCTATTTTTACCTTTATCAACAAGCTGGATCGTGCCAGTAAAAATCCGTTTGATCTGATGCAGGAGATTGAGGATGTTCTTGGCATCCGATCCTATCCGATGAACTGGCCTATCGGAACCGATGGTGATTTCAAAGGTGTATATAACAGAAAACTAAAGCAGATCGAGCTGTTTACCGGCGGGAACCACGGCCAGTCCATTGTCGAATCCAACAAGGGCATGGTGGATGATCCCGTATTTAAGGATTTGTTGGGTGAACCGTATTACTCACGGCTTGTAGAAGATATCGAGCTTTTAAACATCGCCGGTGATGATTTCAACATGCGTGAGGTTCTGGAAGGTAAACTGACGCCCATCTTCTTCGGCAGCGCGATGACAAACTTCGGGGTTGCCCCCTTCCTGGAGGAATTCCTGAAAATGGCGCCGTCACCTGGACCAAGAATCTTTTCAGAGACGCTGACCGAACCTGAAAACGGGGACTTTTTTGGCTTTATCTTTAAAATACAGGCCAATATGAACCCAAACCACCGGGACAGAATCGCTTTCATGCGGATTTGCTCCGGGAAATTTACACGCGGAATGGGTGTTTATCAATCCAATAATGATAAACAGATACGCCTGTCCCAGCCCCAGCAGCTGATGGCGCAGGACCGCGAAATCGTTGAAGAAGCCTGGCCCGGTGACATTGTTGGTTTGTTCGACCCCGGCATCTATCGCATCGGGGATACGCTCAGCAGCGTGAAACCTGCACCGGACTTCAATGGGATTCCGCTGTTCCCCGCTGAGCATTTTGCCAGAATTTCCGCGAAGGATACCATGAAGCGCAAACAGTTTCAAAAGGGTATTCAACAGCTGTCCGAGGAAGGTGCCATACAGGTATTCAAACAACTGGACATCGGTATAGAGGAGCTGATCATCGGTGCTGTAGGGGTGCTTCAATTTGAAGTACTGGAGCACCGGTTAAGAAATGAATACAATGTAGAACTGCGGCTGATAAAGCTCCCTCACCGGTTTGCACGGTGGCTGACGCCGGAAGCCACCGATCCGCGAAAACTGAACCTGACATCATCGACCCTTCTTGCCTCCGATCGGTATGATCGCAATGTCCTGCTTTTTGAGAACCAGTGGTCCATCGACTGGGCCAGGGACAAAAACAAAAACATCGAGCTATCCGACATTTCCCGATAATTCACTTTTAATAAAACAAAAAATCCCATCATTCCTGCCGTATTGCAGCATGATGGGATTTCTTTCTTTACAGTGGTGTTCAGGCCCTTTCCATATACTCAATAAAGGCATGGGCATAATAGGGATCAAACTGTTTGCCCGAGCATTCGATGATTTCCTCGATTGCAGCCTTATGCGGAATAGCATTTTTATAGACCGAGTTGTGGGTCATCACGTCATAAGCATCGATGATGTTTAATATGCGGGATATTCGGGGAATATCCTTTTCCTTCAGCCCCTGCGGATACCCTTTACCGTCCCAGCGTTCGTGGTGGCAGAGAATGCCATCGGAGATCTGGGCCAGTTCCTGGTGATTCACCGCGATTTTATAACCCTTTTCGGCATGCGTGCGCACTTCCATCCACTCATCGTGGGTCAGTTCGCCGGCTTTCATCAGAATTTGATCGGAAATAGCCACCTTTCCAATGTCATGAAGGGAAGACAGCAGCGACAGCTCGTCCAAATCCTTGTCGCTGAGGCCCAAATGTTCGGCGAAATTCTTTGACAGTATGAATACGCGCTTCAGATGGGATTCTGTTTCAATAGACCTTTGGAAAAGGGATGTCTTCAGAGATTCCAATATGGTTTGGCGTATTCTCCGGCTTTCGGACAGTTTTTCGCGGTACATCATGTTTTCCGAGGTTTTCAGGATATCCTTCAGGCTTTCATGAATGTTGTACTTCGTTGAATACCCTAGGGATATGCTGAGGGAAATGGGCCCCGCGTTTTCTTCCTTGCATTCCTTCTGGATACGCTCGCAAATTTTACCGGCAATTTCATTATCGGTTTCGGGCAGCAGAACGGCGAACTCGTCCCCTCCCCAACGGGCAATAATATCTTCCTTGCGGCATACCTTTTTCAAAATATCGGCAAAACTTTTTAACAGCTTGTCCCCGATAAAATGGCCAAACACATCATTTGTAAGCTTCAGACCATTCAGATCGGCGATGATGATGGATATTGGGAGGCTTCTTTGCACATCAATTCTTTGTACTTCCTCTTCAAAAAAACCCCGGTTGTATAGTCCGGTTAATTTATCATGATAAGCCAGGTACCGGATTTCCTTTTCGGCGTTCATTTTTTCAGTGATATCGAGGAACGTGATAAAATCAGCCTTTGAACTGGCATACTCAATTTTTGTGGTATAAAGCTCCACCCATACCGCTTGGTCACCGGAGGGGATCATGACG
Organism: Bacillota bacterium; assembly: GCA_023426765.1. GTDB lineage: Bacteria > Bacillota > Clostridia > DSM-8532 > DSM-8532 > JAAYJG01. Next base: position 1,089 of record JAEZBW010000340.1, on the reverse strand, counting down.
GGAATATGATAGTTCCTTTCGGAATTTGCGTGTTCCTCTTCATAATGGGCGAGCACCTGCCGCAATGAGTCGTAGGGGATACTGTACAGCAAGGTTCGCAGAGGGATGGCACGATGTTTTTGGTTTGGAATTCCCACCATCTCAAAAAAGGCATGGTTTGCATACTTCACCTGCCCTTTTTGTACAACCAGCATAGGCAGGAAAAGTTGCTCGGCAAGAACCCTGAATTGTTCATATTCAGCTTTATCCTGCTGATACTGCAATAAATTCTTCGTATTGCTCCTGAAAACCATAGCTTTCATCCCATATTTTTCTTAATATTCATGAATGCCCCTGAATATCATATAAGAAAAAAATGGTTTTGTAAAGAAATACTTTGAATTTCTCCTGTAAAATGTCAGCACAAAAAACGAATCATCATCCCTGTGAAAGGATGATGATTCGCAGTTATCATCAGAAAAAACAATGATTTTTTCAGAGAAATATTTCCTGAGCAACAGAACATTTGGCGCACCAAAACGTCCTCTCAGAAAAGGTCTTATCTTCGGCAGCCTGAACCGAAACAGCTATTTTCTGGGAACGATGAACATTGCTGCAATATACAGCAGAACGCCGCCGATAAATCCTGTCATAAAGGTTAATATGGCAGTGACCAGCCTGATAGCGGTGGGATCAACCCCCATATATTCCCCGATTCCTCCGCAGACACCGGCTATAACCTTATTTGTGTCGGAAAGGGTTAGTTTCTTTTCCATTTTCTCACCTCTGATTTACTTTATGCCTGCAGCAAGACCCATCGGAAACCCGATTCATTCAGAAAATACCGTATCCAAAAGTTTAAACCGTATGGCTCCGTCTATATATATGTGTATGCATGTATTTTATGCATGAACGACATTCCGGGCCGGCTCTGAGAAAAAAATCATTCTCTGTACACGCTATCAGCCAGAGCAATAATGATATCTTCATCCTTCAATATCCGTATCACGCTTTCGGGATTTTCAACCCGAAGAATGACCATCGCATTTTTGGATTCGGCATTTCCAACAAAAGCATACATATATTCTATGCTTATACCTTTACCATCGA
>JAEZBW010000327.1 GCA_023426765.1 Bacillota bacterium | reverse complement strand
CCCCGCATGTAGAAGCGGGGGTCTCTGGAATTTGATGAACCAGATACTGCTTTAAAAAAGCACCTAGATAGTTGTAGATGATGAGTGCGTGGCTGGTAAAATACCAAGTAAACTCGTTTAGCTGATGCCGAACATTAAGCGTTTTTACGAAATAAAATACGCAAGGGGCTTCGGTAGGGGACTCTACCCCACCGAAGAAAGAACAAGGAACCCCCGCTTATATAAGCGGGGGTCTTAGGATTTTGATAAAGGGTGGTGAAAAAAATGCGTCTTTCAACATCAACCAATATTTTTGCGGTGAATCGTACAGGAGCATTGACAGATGTCATTGCATGTATGAGGAAATGTGCGGATATTGGCTTTAGGGTAATGGATATTAACTTCAGATTCATAAAATTGAATGATTTCTTTCTGATCAGGGATGACTGGGAAAGTGAAGTCGATAAAATTGGTAATGAAGCAGCAAAGCTTGGGATTGAATTCACACAATCTCACATTCCTTACTATAACCTGGATCAGGTGGACAAATACCTTGTTGATCCCGGTTTGCACCAATGGTTTGAAGAAATGTGCCTTCGCGCGTATCGTGCCAGCGCCGCACTTGGTATTAAATGGGCGGTTGCCCATGGCTTTACCGCAACTGATAAAAACTGCAGTCATCATGCTTCCAGGGAAAAAAACCATGTTTATTTCGGTCCTTATATTGAAGAAGCGAAAAAGCATGGATTAGGGCTGGCAATTGAAAATATGTGCGACTTCCATGGTTCTGTCATACCACGGCGGTACACGGCAACCTATGAAGAGCTTGTAGATTTGGTGGATTCCTTTCATGATCCGTCGGTGGGTATAGCCTGGGATTTCGGACACGCCAATATTATGGAATATGATCAGTGCGAAGCGCTGCGATATATTGGAAAGCGCCTGAAGGCGACCCATGTGAATGATAATTTTGGGGTGCTTGATATTCACACACTGCCTTTTGTTGGAAAAGTGGCATGGGAAGGCATTATGAAGACCCTGACCGAAATAGGATATGAGGGTGACTTTACCTATGAAGCACACGGCTTTGTAGATCATATGCCGGAGGCCCTTAAGGTTTCAGCGGTAAAATTTGCGTTTGAGGTTGGCCAATACCTGCTTTCTCTTGCTTGATAAGCATGGCGCGTACTGTGCCGCATGTTCCTGGTCACACGCTCCAACCCTAATGCATCGGCTCCGATGCATAGCGCGCACTGTGCCGCATCTTCCTGTTCACACCCTATGAAGGATAGCCCAGGCACTGGAACGCACTACAAGCCTCCGCCCGCTGTCTCTCCTGGGGGTCTGAACAGCAATGCCACCAACGTTTTGAGTTGTGGTGTTCACCGCACTGGTGATTGTAAATCAACCTTCGATATGGTATGATGAATGCAATCGTGTTCATCGTATCTTCTGTATGGGGTAATTTGAAGTTGCAAATAATAAGTTGAATCGACCCTTGTTTTGTTGTATCTCTTATGGTTAAACAATATAGTTCCCGGATCTCATCAAAACGCTTTCATTGTGTTGATGGGGCAGGGTGCTTTTTGTGAGATGTTCTACTCTGTGCAGCGAACCGATCAGAGAAGGTGGTGGGGAATCATCTTATGTACAAGTTGATCATCGTTGAGGATGAGAATATTGTTCGTTCCGGCCTGGAGCACGGAACCGACTGGGCAGGCCTGGGCTTTGAGGTTGCCGGGACAGCCGCAAATGGCATAGATGCTTTGAAGCTGGTGGAACAATGTAACCCGGATGTCGTGTTAACCGACATTCGGATGCCTGATATGAATGGTATTGAATTGATGCGGATTTTAAGACATCAGTATGCTGATGTTGAAATTGTGATATTAAGCGGGTACAGTGATTTTGAATATGCCAGAAGCGCAGTGAAATATAACGCCTATGAGTATCTTACCAAACCCATTGATGAACAGGAATTTATAAAGACCTTCCAGTGCATTAAGCAAAAAATCAGGAGCAAAAGGCAGAAATTATATACGCACAAAGACAGCGAAAATGGGATTCAAAGTGTTGACAAGGTTAAGTTGAGAGAAATTTTTCTTTCTACGTTCATGAGAAAACCGCTGGATGATGAATTTATTCGGAAAAGTCTTGTGGAGTTAGATATAACATTGAATGAAAAATGCTATTGTATTGCGGCTGCTCAATTGGATTTTGATCATCAGCCGCAGTTGGACGTTGAAATTGTTAAGCGATTCCACGAGAAATGCAGCCAAAGGCTGGGACAATATGGCTATCCCTTTGTTTTTTCAGATAAAACCTGCCATATCCTTTTGAGTAAAAGCAAAAATACCGCGTTGTATGATTTTATAAAAGAAATGGAAATTTTACAGGAGGCCCTGTGTGACGACTTCTGCAGCCAAAATGAGGGAACCAGCATTGGTATCGGTCTAAGCAAACTGCACAGTGGGTTTAATCATGTTATTCAGGCCTTGAACGAAGCGCTTTCCGCACTTCAACTGAAGTTTTATAAGGGTGGCGGACAGGTGATCACCTACAGTAACCTGAATGACATGAAGCCTGAGGATATTGATAACGGAAAGCTTGAAGAACTGGCCGCCAAGCTTGTTGAGGCGGTTGCAGACAGAAATTCGGCGGAAAGAGGGCGCTATACCAATCAGTTGTTTGAGTATATCCGAGATACCTCTTTGGTTGACGTAACCTATATCCGTATCAAGTTTATGGAGATCTTTGTCTTGCTCGACAATAAGCTCAGGCAAAAGGGGGTTCATTTGAAACAATTGTCAAGTAAAGATTCCCTCTATGCAAAAATATTCAATAAAGCCACTTTACAGGCATTGAAGCGGTGGTTTATCGATGAAATTGTGCAGATTGAAGAAGATTCCGGGCGTCTGCTTGCCGAGAAGAGCAATAATCTGGTCAGCCGGGTGAGCCAATATATTTATGTCAACATCAGAGAAAAGATTTATTTGAATGATATTGCTGCTGCAGTTCATATGAGTCCCAATTACCTGAGTGCTGCCTTTACAAAAGAAACAGGATTGAATTTGTCGAAGTACATTATTGATCTGAGGATAAAAAAGGCAAGAGAGTATTTGGCCCAATCCGACATGAGAATTCAAGAGATTTCCGATGTATTGGGGTTTTCAGATTACCGGTATTTCAGTACCTTATTTAAGAAAGAGACCGGACAGACCCCTTTGGATTATCGCTCAAAGAATCATAAATAGGAGTGCATTCAATGTTTTCATTCGGCTTTAAAATAAAACGGTATAAAATTAAGACGATCATCTCAGTTATTGCGATGATCGTTGCTGTTTTGTCCTATTCTACCGTGGCGGTGATCTTATACCATAATTCAGCGGGTTTCCTTAAAGACAAGGTTACCAGTGCAAGTTTCTCCAACCTGTCCCAAATATCAAAAAAGATAGAAATGAGTTTGTCGGAGATTGAAAACCTTACAAAAAGGATCACCACCAGTCATGTTTTTCAAGACCATCTTCGGCAATATGACCAGAGGAAACATATCCCCTTTGACAACCGGTATATATCCCGTGAGATCAGCAGTTTTCTGAACAATGCGAAAGAATATGCGGATGGGGTTGATTCGGTGCTCATCCTGATGCCGGAAGAGCATTTTTATGTCAGTGAAAATGACAATAAGGATCATGAGCGTATAGATTATGATACCCTGCTTACGGTACCCCCATTCAATCAGCTTTTGACGAATCCGCAAAAGCCGTTTCTATTGTACCTGAATGAAGATGTATTTGAAAAAAGTAATGAGCTGACAAACAAAGACCATATTTTAACGAAGGGCAGCACCCTGTTCACCTCGGTTATCATGCTGGACGATCAGGTGAGCGCTATCGTTGTGATTAAAATTAATGACGATTGGATTAAAGGCATTTTGAATGATAAATATCAGGTCGCAATCCTGAATGGAAAAGATCTGCTTTGGAAAGGGGCACGGATTGACGTACCTGTTGTAGAAGGGATTATACCGCATATAGACAGTAATGAAGGGATGCTTGGGGAGACCGGAGCAGGCAATGAGCGGGTTTTTTACAAAAAGCTTTCCTGGGGAGATTGGTACCTTGTCTATTTTGAAGATCTTGAATCCAGTACAAACCGGTTGAAAATTATTGGAACCTTGATTCTGGTTTCCTGTATTATCAGCGTCCTGATCTCTTATGCCATATCAAGGCTCACGCTGAAAAAGCTGATCGAACCGCTGAACCACCTGAGCGATAATGTACGGCGGTATAGGAATAATGATGAGCAGGAGCTTAGTTTTTCGATTAAAAAAGATAAGCTTAGTATGCGTGACAGAATTTTGGTATACTATTTATCGGTTATTCTGGTTCCATTATCCTTATTTATTGCCGCGTGCTTTATTTTCTCGCAACAGATCATTCACGAAGAGCTTATCCATACCGAAACGACTGCGTTTCATCAGACCACAGAAAATATCGGCCTCTTCATTGAAAATAAACTGAAGGCTATCAGCAGCATGAACTATGATCGCACAATTCAGGATGCAATGGTCAAGGAGCGTGATGAACTGGATCCTGATATTCTGTATGAGGTTGTGAACGGATATATGCTGCTTACCAATGGATATGATGACATCACGTTTTATAACATCCATCAGGAGCGGATCCTTTCAACCTACAATAATAATCAGGAGTATCAGAATGAAATCGACAATCTTCCGATAAACAATGATAAAAAGATAAAATGGCTTTCTGTGAGAAAGGATGCATTAGGAAGGAATATTCTCGGTATTGTGATTGAGGTAAATGGAAGTAACCTTGACACGAGCTATCATCAATACCTGTTGAAAAAAATAGGCTATATTGTCCTGCGGCTGGATGAATCAGATCTGGAACAGATCTATCGGGATATCTATGTCAAAAGCAATGCCAGCGTTCATATGGTAGATGACGACGGCACCATTATCTCCAGTGTGAACGAGAGTCTTATTGGCCTTCCTTTCCAGCCGCTTGAGGATGGTCTGCCGGAAAATCGATCAAGCAGTCTTTTCATCAACGAACCTGTTGAGGGTACACCGTGGTCTCTTACAGCGGAATATGATTATCAGAAAATATACGATGATTTCAAGCAAATACTATATTACAGCGGGTTCTTTTTGTTCATCATCGTACTTTTTCTGGTCATCGCTTCCTACGAGATTGCTTTTCGCATCGCAAATTCCATTACCCGGTTTAATCACATCCTGAGTGACACAAAAGCCGGTATGTCTTTGCAATATTTCCCAAGCAACAGCCGCATTTCGGAAGTCTACGAGCTTGCTGTCACATTTAATGAAATGGTAACAAGGATTGATACGTTAATTGATGATCTCATTTTGTCTAAAAACAAGCAGAACAGGTTGGAAACAGAGAAGAAGGATGCTGAAATCCTGGCGCTGCAATCCCAGATTAAACCCCATTTTTTGTGTAATACGCTGGAATCCATCCGGTGTTTGGTAAAAGAGAAGAAAGAAACCGCAGCCACTGAAATGCTGAAGGACTTAAGTGATCTTTTCAGGTATGGCATTTCAAAGGTGGAGAATTTGATTGATATCCGGCAGGAGATTTCCCATGCCGTGGCCTATACCAGAATCATGAAGAAAAGGTTTGAAAACATTCAGTTTTATTTTGAAATGGATGAGGCTGTCAATGAGTATCAGACACCCAAAATGGTGCTGCAGCCCATCATTGAAAATGCAATTTATCATGGGCTCGTACCACAGAAATCACAGGGTTCCATAAAAATCTCCTGCCGAGAGGAAAAAGAAACCATTCTCTTTTCGGTGACCGATGACGGTGTGGGTATTGACAGGAATGCATTAATCGAACTGAAGGATCGTTTGCGGCATTCACACAGCAACAGAATCGGGCTTGAAAATGTACAAAAAAGGTTAAATCTGTATTTTGGTGAAAAAGCGGATATTCAAATTGTTTCAGATACGAAAGGCACCACTGTAACATTAACCATTCCAAAGCTGCTGGCTGCAGCGTCTGTTCATCCGTTCGAGTGAAAGCGGGTAACGCAATACCCGCTTTCAAAACGTTTCATCCTCTATCATCGTATTCTTTTATACATTGATCTTAATATTTTAAACAAATCGATAAAAGCATTGGCTTATAATGATGCTATCGAAGGAAACGGCTTTATGTCGATATTTGACCAACCAGAATCGATTAAGAATGTTGAATGTTGACTGCCTGGGACACATGTGATCATTCCAAAACGATAGGTTTCCGCATCATGTTATTTCAAGGAGGGGGCAGATTGTCTGTCGGAATTGTTGCAATGAGGTTGTTTTTAGCAGCCTTGTTGGGAGGATTAGTTGGACTGGACCGGGAAAATAAAAAGCGTGCTGCCGGTTTAAGGACACATGTTTTAGTTTCGCTGGGGTCCGCGTTGGTGATGATTACTTCGGCTTACATTTTCGAACAATACCGTGGCCTGACAAACATGGATCCGGCAAGACTGGGAGCACAGGTGATCAGCGGAATTGGCTTTCTGGGCGCCGGTACTATCATTAAGCAGGGAACCACCGTAAAAGGACTTACCACAGCGGCAAGCCTTTGGGCTGTAGCCTGCATCGGACTTGCTGCAGGAATCGGTTTTTATACTGCGGCCATCTTGGCGGGCATCGTTGTTTTTATGACACTGGTACTGTTGAGCAAGTTTGAAAAAGTCTTCCGCCGCAAATCAGATACTGAACTCGATATCAGCATAAAGCTTCAAAACAAGCCGGGAAAGCTTGGTGAAATGGCTTCGGCAATTGGTAAATTGGGCGTGCAAATCACCAGTGTGAATATAGAAGATGAGGAAGAGGATTGCCTGATTGTACAATTTACATTAGGCCTTTCGAAGAAAAATGACGCAAAGGATGTTCTTGACAGTATAAAAGCAATACCCGGAGTGCGTTTGGTTTAGGAACAGGCGTGGAAAAATGGGTTTTGGTGGGGGACTCCACCCCCACCGAAGAAAGAACATGGAACCTCACACTTTTTGAAGTAGGGTCTTAGGATTTTGTTATAGTGAATGAGAATGGAGGTTTTAGAATGGAAAAATTACCTAAAACAATGAAAGCTTTGGTAGCCTATGATGCAGGTGATTACAGGCTGGAAACCAATGTTCCTGTACCCGAAGCAGGAATAGGTGAAATCATTATCAAAATTGAAGCCTGTGGGGTTTGTGCAGGCGATGTAAAGGCTGAACACGGTGCTGCAATGTTCTGGGGTGAAAATGGACAAAACAGCTGGGTAAAGCCACCCTTTATTCCGGGACATGAGTTTGTCGGAAAAATCGTTCAACTGGGAACCGATGTAAAGGGAGACTTCAAAGTCGGTGATCGGGTTGTTGCAGATCAAATCGTACCCTGTTGGGAATGCAGGTTTTGTAAAACAGGGAAATATTGGATGTGCCAGAAGCATGACATCTTCGGGTTCCAGAGCAATGTGAATGGCGGCATGGCAGAATATATGCGCCTGCCGAAGGAAGCCCTTGTCTATAAGCTTCCAAACGATATGCCGATTGATAAGGCCGCGCTGGTGGAACCCTATGCCTGTGCAAAACACGCTGTTGACAGAGGAAATATCTCCAATGAAGATGTTGTGGTTCTCTCCGGAGCAGGTACGCTTGGTTTGGGGATGGTCGGCTATATCCGAATGAAGAATCCTAAAACTTTGGTGGTTTTGGATATGAAGGATGACAGACTTGAACTGGCGAAGAATTTCGGTGCGGATATTGTCATTAACCCAGGTAAAGAAGATGCCATCCAAAAAGTAATGGATTTGACCGAAGGATACGGCTGTGATGTGTATATTGAAGCAACAGGACATCCCTCCAGCGTAAACCAGGGTTTGAGCATGATTCGAAAGCTGGGAACATTTGTGGAGTTCAGTGTTTTTGGAGCACCTGCAACAGTGGACTGGAGTATCATTGGAGATCGTAAGGAACTTGATTTGCTGGGTGCTCACCTTAGCCCGTACTGCTTTGAACCGGTGATTGAATGGATTGCGAAGGGTGCACTGCCTGCGGATGGTGTTGTGACACACAAATTCCGGCTGGAACAGTGGAAGGAAGCCTTTGAAATGGCCGGTAAAGGGGAAGGCTCGTTGAAGGTTTTATTAATTCCATAACTTCAGGCCTGAAATTCCAGTACCGACAGCGATCGAAAGATTTATAATGCAGAAAAACCATAAACCACTCATTAAATCCCAGACCGTTCAATGAGCGCTTGCGCGAATTGTGCGCCAAAACGCGGGCGCTGAAAGCGCCTACCTTGCGCGTTTTGTGTGCAACGCGCCGCGAGCATTTTATCAAATGTACTTCAGTGGGGGATTGTACCCACCACTGAAGCAGAAATCGGTTTATCCCCCCGACACGCGTTTTTTAGCCCAAAGGGCCAAAAATACGCTCTGAGGCAGGGGTCTAAGGCATTTGATAAAACAGAGTAAAAGAAGGTCCAGCCTAACAAGCACCACAATACCCCCATTGCAATATATTGATTGTAAATGGGGGTATTTTTGATGAGAAGGTATATGCAGGCCCGATATGCTCCATACCTTAGGGTGCGTTACAAAACGCATCAGGGAGGGGGTATCCGCTTTAACCCGCAGTTTGGAAGCTTCGCTCTGATGCTTCGCTTTGTTCTGTTCGCTGTCGGTTTTGTTTTTGCACTCAATGGAATGACTGATCACTTCAGAGAGGCTGTGGAGAACATCTGTGAATATAAAGTATCCCAGCTGGTCAGTGAATATATTGACAGAGGCGTTCTTAACGTTGCGGATCATTATTCTGAAAAAAGCTTCGTACATGTTACAAGAAACCCCGAAGGAGAGGTCACCTCGGTTGAAACCGATGCCATAGAGGTAAACCGGTTTGCTGCCTTCTTGTCGGATAATATTCTTAAGGAGATTAAAAGTCGAGAGCATGAAAAAATAGAGGCTCCATTGGGGGCCTTAACGGGAAATGATTTATTATCCTCACTGGGGTTTTCCGTCCCGTATCGGATCATCCCTGCAGGAAAGGTAACGGTATCGCCGATTTCCAGCTTTGACGATTCAGGCTACAACCAGACCATTCATCGCCTGCAAATGGAAGTTTCGGTTAATGTCAGAATTCTGTTTCCGCTGATGAAGAGGGAGGAAGCCGTTAAAAGAACGGTCATTGTGTCGGAAACTGTGATTATTGGCGATGTTCCAAGCACCCTGCTTACAAAAGGGCTCCCTTGACAACTGTCCGTATTTTTAGCCCTTAGGGGTTAAAAACCATCATCCAAATTCCCTATAAAAACAGGAAGGTTTCCATGAAGCCTTCTTTTTTATTCATTTCATGAAATCCATCTTTTACCTGAACTATAGTTATGGTATTCTATACTAAAATATGACACAGGAATTCATCTATCGGATCCGCAGCTACAGCTGCAAGCTGGATGCAAGCAATACGGACTATGTGGACATGCTGGTGGGGCAGGACAATTTCTGCTTCAGCCACGGACTGGAGAAGAAGACAGCGGAGGGTGTGAATACCCTGAAGCTGACCCTGTAACTGAATGGAAAGAATATTTTCACGGAATACAATAACTTCTGAGCTACTGGTGAGCATGCTCCGTATATTACAGTAACCACAATTGAATATGTTGAAAGGGGTAGTTGCTATGTCAGATCTAAAGGATAAATTTCTTTCAGAGGAAGACTTAAACGCAGTCAGCGGAGGTGTTGTTAACAGCGTAACCGGCTGGAAATGTCCCGGAGGCGCTAATGTGAGTCCCGCCTGTGCAGGGAACTGTTCGGTTTACAACCCGGAAACCGGAAAATGCAGGATCATAGTCGTTGATGTCAATGGTTAAGCGATAATAAATTTTTTAACAGCTGTTATTAGAAAGGAGAGGTTTTATGTCAATGGAGAAAGACAAGAATCTTTCAGATGATGAGTTGGGAGAAGTCAGCGGAGGAACAGAGGGTGAGGACGGGCTTATCGCGTTATATAATGATCAACTGGTATGTCCGGGCTGCACCAAAGCGAATGAAAAAGAATGTGGCAGATGCGGGCTTTTTAATCATACAACAAAGAAATGCTATAATGCATCCTGATTTCCCGGAATTTAATGATGAACAGAGGAATAACCAAAGCAGGTAGACTTTTTTGCTTTGGTTATCCTTCTGTTCATCGTTACAACAAAAAAAGGGGTAAAATACATGAGAAAAGGGACAGCACAGCTCTTGTTCTACTTGATTGCAGCGACTCTGATATTCGGGTTCCCCAAAGCAATGGCAGCAGGGCTCGGTGATCAGGCAAACCCGGATCCTGGCAGCGGAGGTATGGTAACCTACGAGGATTATATCGGAAAGCGGTTTGCGGTGATGACCGGATCCACATACGATGAGGTAGCTTCCCGGGTCTTCCATGCCTCGGAGAAGCTCTACTTCAGTAACACCGTTGAGGAGATCGAAGCGGTGAAGCTGGGAAAGGCCGATGCAGCTCTAATAAGTGATGTAATCGCAGCCATCAGCCTCAATTCAGGTCCCTACGAGGATCTGCAGGTACTCCCCATTCCAATGGAGGAGCTGTATTATGACTACGGTGTTTTTTCCATCCAGGAGGATATCATCCATCAATACAATCAATTTTTGGAACAGATCAAAAAGGACGGCACCCTGGAAGAGATGCAGGAACGCTGGCTGACAGGGAATGCCTTTGAAGCGGTCATGCCGGAGATACCTCTGACGGGTGAAAACGGAACCTTAACCGCAGCGGTTGCTGCCACCTATCCGCCCTTTGTTTTCGCAGGAAATGCCGGGGAGCTGTCAGGCTTTGACATCGAGCAGCTCCGCCGCTTTGCGGCCTGGCTGGGCAAGGATATCCGCTTCTCTGAGATGGATTTCGGGGCGGTTATGAGCTATATCGCCAGCGGAAAGGCGGATATCGGCGGGAGTATATATGCCACGGAGGAGCGCAAAAAGAGCTTCATCTTCGGAAACCCGGACTATGTAACAAAAGCGGTGCTGGTGGTGAAGAGGCCGGATCTTGAAACTGAATCCACTCAGCGTTCCTATACCTGGTTTATCGGTAAAACGGTCGGTACGGGTATCGGCGCAGCATCGGATACGGTGCTGGAAACCCTTGGAGCCATCCCGGCCTATTACCCGGATATTCCCACCGGGGTTGAGGATGTGCGCAATGGCAGGATTGCAGGATTTACGACGGATTTATCGGCTCTTACCGTCATGGCATACGAGAAGGGGAATGAGGGCATGGAGGTCATCGAGGTACCGGCATCCTTCTTTCTGGCCCCTCAGGGGACCTTTGCCAGCTATGACAGACCGGATCTCATTGAGGAATTCAATGCCTTTCTGGCTGTCATAAAAGCCGATGGTACCCTGGATCAGATGAAGGAGCACTGGTTTGTCGGGGTGCCTGATCTGAATGAACCCATGCCCCAGCTCACCTATACCGGCGAGAAGGGGGTATTGAATGTGGCCACCACAGGCACCATTGTTCCCTTTGACTATTTCGGGGAAAACGGTGAGCTGAAGGGCTATTCCATCGAGCTGATGAATCGGTTTGCAGCTCATGCGGGCTACATCATCAAATATTACCCCATGGAGTTCGGCGCCCTGATCCCTGCGGTATTGGGCGGCAAGGCCGACATGGCCATATCGAATATATCCATCACCGAGGAGCGCAAAAAGTCGGTGCTCTTCAGTGATTCCATCTTTGAAGACCAGCTGGGGATTATTACTCTGAAGGTTCCCGAAGCAGGTGCTGCAGCGGATGAGATCAAATCCGGGGAAAAGGTCACAGGAGCAGGGGAATGGCTGAAAACAGCTATCCAGCGGAACCTGATCCAGGACGATCGCTGGCGGATGATTCTGGACGGCCTTGGGGTGACGGTGCTCATTTCCCTTCTTGCCCAGGCCATGGGCACAATTCTCGGCGGAGTCCTCTGCTATATCCTGATGTGCCGGATCAAATGGCTGAGCCGTCTGGGACATTTCTTCTGCAGCCTGATCCAGGGCCTTCCGGTGGTGGTATTGCTGATGATCAGCTATTACATCATCTTTGGAAGATCCGATGTTCCGGCCATTTTGATCGCCGTGTGCGCCTTTGCTGTTGTGGAAAGTGTGGCCATTGCATCCAATCTGAAGGGGGCCATCGACACGGTGGATACAGTGGAAATTGAGGCAGCCCGAAGCCTGGGCTTTACAGCCTTCGGTGCCTTTGTGAATGTGACGCTGCCCCGGGCGGTACGAAGGGCGCTGCCCGCCTATTGCTCCGGCTTTGTGGGGCTGGTAAAGGCGACAGCCATCGTGGGCTATATCGCCATTCAGGATCTGACCCGGGCAGGGGATATCATCCGCAGCCGCACCTATGACGCATTCTTCCCGCTACTGTTTGTAGCTTTGGTATATCTGCTGGTCACAAGCCTTTGTGTCTGGCTGCTGAAAAAGCTGGTAAAAAGGATCAACAGGGAGGTGGGCAAATGAGCACCCTAAGAACGGAAAACCTGACGAAAAGCTTTGGAGAGAATGTGATTCTGCAAAATGTATCGGTAGAGATCAAAAAGGGTGAGGTCATCTCCATCATCGGCCCCTCCGGTACCGGGAAAAGCACCTTTTTGCGGGCCATCAATTTTCTGGATCCGCCGACCTCCGGGGATGTCTATTTCGATGGCATGAAGGTGACCAAACAGAATGTGGATCAGGTTCGCCGCAAGATGGGGATGGTGTTCCAGAATTTCGGTCTGTTCACCCATCTGAATGTGATGGAGAACCTGTGCAGAAGCCCTTTGAAGCTATTGGGAAAAACCAGGGCGGAGGCAGAAGCAAAGGCCAGGGACCTCTTAAATACGGTTGGTCTGACCAACCGTGCCCAGCACTACCCCCATCAGCTTTCAGGAGGTCAGAAGCAGAGGGTGGCCATTGCCCGCTGTCTGGCCATGGAGCCGGAGATCATCCTGTTTGATGAGCCCACCTCCGCGCTGGACCCGACCATGGTGGGCGAGGTCATGGCGGTCATGCGCAGCCTGTCGAAAACCGGATTGACCATGCTCATTGTCACCCATGAGATGAATTTTGCGAAGGAGATCTCCAGCCGTGTGTTCTATATGGATGAGGGTGGGATCTATGAGCAGGGGACACCGAAGGAGATCTTTGAAAACCCGCAGAAGCCCAGGACCCAGGAATTCATCTATCGGATCCGCAGCTACAGCTGCAAGCTGGATGCAAGCAATACGGACTATGTGGCCATGCTGGTGGGGCTGGACAATTTCTGCTTCAGCCACGGACTGGAGAAGAAGACAGCGGAGAAGCTCAGGCTCATCGCCGAGGAGCTGGTGCTCAATATCCTGTATCCCGGATTTGGGGAATGTGACCTTCATGTGAGCTTTTCCGATCAGCTCAGCCGTTATGAGGTCATCGCCCGATACCCGGGACAGAATGAAAATGCCCTGGCTGTGTCGGAGGATGATCTGGCCAGAACCATCATCATGAATACGGCCGGAGAGATCACACATACCTTTGCGGAGGGTGTGAATACCCTGAAGCTGACCCTGTAACAGGCTGGCAGAAAAAATTTACGTAAACTGAATGCATTTTTGAGCTACTGGCTGAAATCCTCCGTATATATGATCAACAAGATGATAGTCAGTCTTTCGGAAAAGCTCTTGTGTGGGTCCCGAGAATGCCAGTGCGGAGAAATGCTCCGGATGTGCCGTGTTTAATTCTGCAACGAATACCTGTATAATATCAAAGCTAAACATTAACGGATTTTATCAAATGCCCAAAGACCCCTGCCTCTATAGGCGGGGGATAAACCGATTTCTGCTTCAGTGGTGGGTACAATCCCCCACTGAAGGACATTTGATAAAATGCTCGCGGCGCGTTGCACACAAAA
>JAEZBW010000243.1 GCA_023426765.1 Bacillota bacterium | reverse complement strand
TTGACAAGATCGTGTTTACACCTGAAAGGGGCAAGGATTATGTATTTCCCCTCGATCAAATCACCGGTGTAAACGTTCAGAACAACAATAAGTTTGAGTTTTATTATGACAGCAACCTATACCGGTTTAAATTTACCACCCAGCATAAGTCCATCTATAAATATGAGCTGGCATTTCAGCTGATTGAAAAAATTAAGAACACCCTGGAAAAGTAAATATTATGCCCGATTACAGGCATCATTTGGTAATATGCCTTTTTAAGCGCATATTTCTTGTTTCCGTTATTTAAAAATGAAGAAGGTACCAATGGCAAACAGCACACTCAACAATGTTCCAAGAAGGTAATATTCAGCGAAATTCTTGTCTTCGGCGATTTTATTGTACCGCGCAACGGATTTTGCTGTCAGAACAAGGCCGATGGCTGCATACTGCCCAACGCTGAGGAACAGCAGCATGATAATCCGTTCCAGCGCTCCAATTAATGCTCCGGTTTTACTGGTGTTAAACAGGGTATCCTCCCTGGGTTTGTATTTGTTGATCAGTTGCTTAATTGTAATATTGGCAGGCTTCACCATCATCAGGATTAAACTGGCCCACTGCAGAACAGCAAACGGGCTGATAAGGGTTGCATATGCAATGTCATTCACTCTGTCAGATACAGTAAATTCAAAACCCATATAAAGAAACAGCGATGATACCACTGCCATGCAGCCAAGATGGATAAGCTGGTCGGTGATATACAGCGAAGCGTTCTGCTCTTTCTTTCCTTTTTTAAGATACAGATATTTAATGCTGTCAACCAACCAATGAAATACCGAAAGAATTCCTGCTGACAGAAGCACAGGAAGCGACCAGAAAAACAGTGTGCAAAGAAGCGACACCATTAAATAAATCAACCCATGAAGCAAAACATACTTATAACTGCTTCGTTTCTTTTCGGCCAGTTTGTCACTCTGAAAATAAAAGTCTCCCAGGATATGTACCAACAAAAAATAGCTGAACAAAACCCTAAACATGTGCATCCTTTTTTACCCCGATTCCGGATAAGATTTTCGAAACCGTCCCAACAGCCCGTTGATAGGCATAGAATTCCGAGCCGGCCAGCGCTTTCTGAACATTGGACTGGTGTATGCCAATCCGCCTGGCCACTTCGCTTTGTGTTCCGCCGCATTTCAGGTACTCACCGATGATTTCCCTTTGCCGGTTCGTCCATTGTTCTTTTAGAACGGTATTTAGCGAAAATATTGTGTTGATCAGATCGGCTATTTCCGGGTATGCTTCAATCTCAATTTTCATGTTCAGTTTGGATTCCATCTTCTTTTTTTCTGACGATTTCAGATCCTGGATCATTCTCCGGGCATAATGGTAAGCTGGCCCGTCGGCACCCAAAGGTACTTCTGGATTGATATCCGTCGTGATCCCTCCTACACCGATTCCAAAGCGCATTTTTACCGGATGCATATCGCGATCAATCGTTTCAAGTATTTCCAGCACATTGCTTCCACAGTGAAGCAACCCCTGGAACTCATCGCCCAGCGTGATCATAAACTTCGATGCAATATCGGATGAATAGGTTTTATTGATATAATCCAAAACGTTGGTCAGTTTATCCTGTATCGTCCTTCGCTCTGCCATGTTTTTTGAACCCACGATATCTCCGATGACAGCAATATAGGGTGTGTATTGAAAAGTGAAAAATAACATGGTACCACCTCATTTAACATTTTATACCACGCAAGAAGGGTTGTCAATAGATTATGCTTGTTATTGCACATAATTTCCATTTATGCTCTAATATGCGCATAAATATCTTCTATCGACCTTAAAACGAAAAAGAGCTAATCGTTATAAAAACAATCAGCTCTTCTTGTATAGATGTCCAAAAAGCTTCAACGAAGCATTAAAGTGCTTTAAATCGCATGTTTACCGGTTTTCATCCAATCTTCTGATCATTCCCACTCGATGGTGGCAGGGGGTTTTGATGTAATATCGTACACCACCCGGTTAATATGTTTCACTTCATTGACGATGCGGTTGGAAACCCGTTCAAGCACTTCGTAGGGTATTTTTGCCCAGTCCGCGGTCATAAAATCGGTGGTGGTGACGGCACGGATGGCAACGGTATAATCATAAGTCCGTTCATCCCCCATCACACCGACGCTTCGCATATCCGTCAGCACTGTAAAGTACTGATTAATCGATTTATCCAGCGCGGCATGGGCAATTTCCTCCCGGAGTATATGATCGGTTTCCCGCAGCAGCTCCAGTTTATCAAAGGTGATTTCACCGATGACCCGAACCGAAAGGCCCGGCCCCGGGAAAGGCTGACGCCAGACAAGATGCTCCGGCAATCCCAGCTCAAGGCCTGCTTTGCGCACTTCATCCTTGAACAGATCGCGCAGCGGCTCCAGGATTTCCTGAAAATCAACATGATCCGGCAGGCCGCCCACATTGTGATGGCTTTTTATCACGGCTGCATCTCCCAGGCCGCTTTCAATCACATCCGGATAAATCGTTCCCTGCACCAGAAAATCAACCTTTCCGATTTTCTTCGCTTCATCCTCAAAAACGCGGATGAACTCTTCCCCGACGATTTTTCTCTTTTGCTCGGGGTCGGTAACGCCGGCCAGACGCTTCAGAAAACGATCCTGTACGTTCACACGGATAAAGTTTGAATCAAAATGATGGGTAAAAATCTCTTCAACCTGATCCCCTTCATTTTTACGCATTAAACCATGATCCACAAAGATGCAGGTAAGCTGCTTTCCAATGGCTTTATACACCAAAGTTGCGGCAACAGAGGAATCAACGCCGCCCGACAGGGCACACAGCACCTTCCTGCTTCCTACTTTTTCGCGGATGGATGCAATGGCAGACTCCACAAAGGAAGACATTTTCCAATCTGCGTTACACTCACAGGTATGATACAGGAAGTTCTGCAGCATCTCTTTCCCTCTGGGGGTATGCATGACCTCCGGATGGAACTGCACGGCATACAGCTTCTTCTGTTTGTGCGCCATGGCTGCAACAGGGCAGTTCTGGGTTCTTGCGATAACCTCAAAGCCTTGCGGCATTTGATTCACGTGGAAGGTATGACTCATCCAGCAGTTCGTTTCGGCATGAATCCCGTAAAACAATTCATTATTGGTGTCCAGCGCTATTTCCACCTTGCCGTATTCTCTGCATAAAGCCCTTCCGACTTTTCCATTCAGCGTAACAGCCATCAGCTGCATTCCATAACATATTCCCAAAATGGGAATCCCGATTTCAAAGATGGCGGGATCACATTTTGGAGCGTTTTCATCCAGGACGGATGCCGGCCCTCCGGTAAAAATAATCCCCTTCGGATTTTTTGCAAGGATTTTATCCAAACTTGTATGGTAAGGCAAAACCTCACAATACACATTGGCTTCACGGACTCTTCGGGCGATAAGCTGATTGTACTGGCCGCCGAAGTCCAGTACAATGATGGTTTCATTCTTCAAATTAAAAGCCTCCCTCCTGGCCTGTTGCAGTTAAGTATCATCCGTTTGGGCTGAAAGATTCATTGTTGTATGATCCGGTAGAATATCCGGTATATTTTCATGGCTCATGAAAAGTTGCACTGCCCTGAAAGATATTAATATTATAGATGATTCATGTTTCTCCTGCAATGGAAAGATAACAAATTGATTCCACTGCAAACAATCAATTTTCGAACCATTTACGGCTTGTTTCATATAATAATATGGAATAATTATGAATAAGGGAGATGAGGACGTGAAATATAGTGAGTTAAAGGATTTCCTGAAAAAGAATCCTTATTGTTTTCAACCTTTGGAAGAACGCAAAAGAGAGTTTGATCAAAGAGTGAACCAGGCAGAAAGAAAAACCATACAATTTGTAGAAGCCCAGAACAGAAGACATAACCTGGAGGCATAACGAACACCTTTATATGCAATTCGTTTTATCAAATGCTCCTTCAGCGGAGAATTGAACCTGGCGGCAGACCGTTTATCTCCCGCCCGAACAGGGCCTCAGGAGCATTTGATAAACTTGTTGCGTTCAGGTTTGCTTGTCGGTGCTGAGCATTTTCAATTCAATGTTAGTTTTCCATGGCATTTAATAATTCAGTTGCCTGAGGTTTGCTTGTCGGTGCTGAGCATCCCAGATTCCATACAGATTTTAATGGAAAGCTTCCGGTAACCGTACCTCTTGAAAAGGATTTCCGCCACACCATCTTCGCAGCTTTTCACAACACCCTCTCCAAATTTCTTGTGGTGGACGATCTGTCCCTCTCCCAGTTCTTCGGTTTGATCAGAATACAGAAACTGCCGGATAAACCGTGAATGCGTTGTTTTTTCACCCTCGAGCTTCCTGGGTGACAACAGAAAAACCTTCTTTTTCGCACGGGTAACCCCCACGTAGAAAAGCCGGACTTCCTCTTCATAGGTCTTTCTATTCCCTGCCTTCAGATCATCAAGGCTTTTTTCATCGGGGAGCCAGCCCTCTATCAGATCCACCAGGATAACATTCTCAAATTCCAACCCCTTGCTGCCGTGAAGGGTCAGCAGATGTACCGCGTCGTCTGAAGCTTTCCGGTAATGCTGGTCAATGCCGTTCTTTAAGGTTCGAAGCCGGAATTTAAACTCATCAAGATTTTTTGTGTTCCGGGCAAAGTGCTTCAGTGCATGAAATATATGCAAATATCCAGCATTTCTTTTCAGGTAATCTCCATACTGCAGTTCTTCTTCGATGATCTCAAGGGCCTGATAGGGGTTTGCACGTGTGATTCGGCCCATGGCCCTGCGAATCCGGACAAGATGCCCGGCCACATGCTTTCTGTGATGGTTCAGCCTCAGCAGCAGTGCAAGAA
>JAEZBW010000231.1 GCA_023426765.1 Bacillota bacterium | reverse complement strand
GCCGGCGTCCCTTCCAGCGAAGGCGGGCGGGTACGCAGGTTAATCACGTTATTGGGCAGCTGGGCACTGGGATGCAGAATAATTTCCGGCGTGTCTTCGATGATGAGGACGCGCTGCCCGACTGGGATCTGCCGCCCCAGGGCGGCCAGCAGCGTGGTTTTTCCCACCCCGGTTGGCCCAATCACGGCGATATTCAACCCGGCCAGCACTGCTGCATGCAGGTACGCGGCCGCCTGGGGCGAGAGCATCGCGCCCGGGTACGCGCCGTAATAGGCCATCAGTGCATCTGGTTGAATTGGCTGCCGTTTCAACGCCTGCCGCTCAACTTCAACCTGCACCCCACCGATCGGCTCTGTGGACGGTTGCACCATATCGACAAGATTAATCCCCCGCGCCCGCGGTGCCCGGACCACCGCGGCGGGCCAGGGATCGCAGACCGGATGGGTCACCACGCTGACCCGCTCGCGCCCCGGCAGCACCGCGTCCGCCAACGGCATGACCACATTCGCCTGCCGGTTGGCGGCCGCCATGCCCCGGTTCAACAGCTCCAGCAGCCGCTCGGACGACTCAAAATGCAGCGGCGCGGCTTCCCAACCCTGGCCGCGGTACACCATCACCTCTGTCGGCCCGTTGACGGCAATGTCCTCAATGCTCTCGTCTTGGAGCAGCGGCTCCAGGGCGCCCATCCCAAGCAGGTCCGCCTGGGCTTTCTGGATAAACAAGTCGCGCGGCAGCGCCACCGGCGGCCTCAGCTCATGAATGGCACGCTGATTGTAGGCGTCATAAACCTGTGCGGCAATCGACCGGCAGGTCTCGGTCACTAGCGGTCCGGCATTGGTTAGCTGTTCGGGCAGGAAGGACTGGCTCAACTGGTCGCGCACCCGCGACAGCGCCGCCTTGTAAGGATCATCGCCGTTCCCCGAAATGCCGCCTTTGGACGTAAGGGCCGTTTCTTCAAAGTAGGTGGCCATGCGGTCTCCCATCGCCTATCCTCGCGCCTCGCGCGCCAGCAGCCCGCCCAGCCAGCCGCGCTTGCGTGGCTTTTTCAGCCGCTCCGACCATGCCGCGCTGATCGGTGGATAAAAGTGCGCGGCCAGGGTGGCAAAGCCGCTCAAGGTCTCCTCGGTTGAAGCCGGGTTGGTTTTATTCGGGCTGTAGCGGGCAAAGAAGGATATCCCGCTGTTTCCCGCTTCGGTGACCTTGCCGCTGGTGTCTTCCGGGATGACGCCGACCGCCGAAATGCGTGCGTAGGAGCTTGCTTCCTTTAAAGAGATGCCTAGATTTTCCTGCCAGCGGTTGATAACCATGCCAAAGCGCCGCTCATCCATTCCCGTACGCGGGATCACCGTGCGATGCACGCCCTCGCGCGCATCTGAGATGGAGGTAAGATCGGGTGTGCAAACCACCAGCACGTAATCCATCTTCTGGATGGCCCCGACGTGCGCGCCTACATTCATCGAAGAACCCAGATCCACTATGACAAAGTCATACTCGCGCTTGAGCAGATCGACCAGAAAGGCGGCAAATTGCGCGCCTCGCTCGCCGGCAATGGCATCATGGGTTGCCTGCTGCATATTGACGATGCCCGGCAGCACGTGCAGGTTGTCCGTTCCCGAAACGCGAACCATCAGCTCGCTCAACCGCCGCGGGATTTCCCGCTCCAGCGCCGGGTTGCCGATGCACTGGTGGTAGATATTGGCCGCATTGAGGATCGAGTGGGATGCACGCACATTAAGGCGCAGCTTGATATGCCCGCCGTTCATGTTGGCGTCCACCAGCGCCACCTTGCGCCCGCCCAGGGTTGCCAGCACCGCGGCCATCTCAATGGCCACCGTGGTTTTGCCCGGTCCGCCTTTGGGCGACCACACCCCAATTGCCTGACGCTGCCAGACCTGCCCGCCGGCGTCCGCCAGTACGGCCCGCAGGCTTTCGGGCACGACCGAGGCAAAGGCGCCTTTGCCCCAGCCATCCGCCACTTCCTGGAATTTGAGCGGCAGTTCCGTACCAATGCTGTCAAAGGTCTGGTGGGAGATCGGCAGCGAGAAGACTGCGTCCAGCCCGGCGCCCAGCATCGCTTCAAGTTCCGCCGAACCGGCCGGGGCCAATCCCACCAACAAGAAGGGCGCGTCCGATTGGCGGCGCAGTTCGAGCGCCTCCGGCAGGGAAAAACCGGGCACTTTGCTGTCCACCAGTACCACCTGCGGGCGGACCGATTGAATGGTTTGTGTAGCGCGACCCAGGGCAAAAACCGGGACGGTGGTAACCAGCCGCACCGGGTGCTCGCTGGCCATGTGCATCACGCCCAGCACCTCCTGGCCCAGATCGGGATGGAGAAATCCGAGCGCGCTCAAATATTCGCTGGTCATGCGTCCTCCTCAAGGTGTGGCTGTGGCGGTTGCCGGTTTAAGGGTGTTCGTGGGCATAGGCGTCGATGCAATCACCGCGGCTTCGCCGTCGTTCACCCGCAATCGTTCGCGGTCGGTATAGAACCAGTCGATAAAGTCCGAGAGGGAGGCGCCCAGGGTTGGTCCCTGCGACCGGTCGGCCAGCGGCGAGAGCAGGCCGACCTGCAGCTTGCCTGCCGCGGCTGCCATCGTCACCATTTCAAATGCCTCCCGTGGGATGATCACGTCGATGGCAACAATGGCGCGTTCCTCCATGCTTGCTCCGGTTTCGCTGCTGCCAAGGGGCTGTTCGCGTACTACCCGGGTCACCACTGCCGCATGGACGATGGTCTTGGCCATTGGTGCCAGAAAAACCGGCGTGGGCGTAATGGTCGGGGTGGGAGACGGCGAAGGGGTAGGCCTGGGCTCACCCGCTTCTCGGGTCAATTGGGGCATCAGAAATAATGAACTGGTGTTGACCGGGGGAGCGGAAAGAACGCCGGTGACCTGCGGCGGTGTCTGGAGATCCGATACCGCCAATCCCAGGTCGATCAGGTCGCCTTCCCGCACCACCGGCGCGCTTTCACCGACTGCCAGGCGGACGATCATCAGGTTGGGATCGGCCAGGCCGCGTGAGGGAATGCGCC
>JAEZBW010000205.1 GCA_023426765.1 Bacillota bacterium | reverse complement strand
GGGCATACGCAAGCATGGTCAGCGTCTTCCCTTGTGGGTTCAGCGGCTTCGGTCGGTGGACGCATTGGAAAATGCGCAAAGATACCTGGATCACCCCCTGATCATTGAAACGATGCGGGAATGCCTGGAGGATATTTTCGACATCCCCAACACCATCCGGGTTTTGCAGGATATTCAGCAGGGTCGCATCGAGGTGGTTGAGAAAAAGACCTGGTTCCCGTCGCCGTTTGCATCGGAAATCCTGTTTCAATTCGAGCAGGAATTTCTGTATATGGAAAAGGCCCCGCATCCCGGGCAGAATGAGTACCCGGCAATTTCGGGCGTTGAGTCCCTGAACCTTACCTATAAGGCGGACAAACCGGGGGTTTTATTACGGGACGAGGCCATTTCGGAGATTCTTGAAAAGAACAATGCCTGCTGGAAGCTGTTGCAGGTAAAGTCAGCCAATGAGCTGCATTCATTTTTATTGATTTATGGAGATACCGTCAGGGCCAGCCTCAATGACCGGCATCTGGAATGGCTTGCAGAGCTTGAGCAGCAGCACAGGGTGGTTTTTCTCCCTGTTCCCATACCCAGGGTGATTGCTGCTGAAGAAATCAATCTTTATGTCGCTGCAGAAAAAATTGAGCCCTCATCTCTGATTTCATTCAATCAGGAGAGCGATGATTGGTCCGAAGATGAAGCGATCACCAGAATCCTTCGTCGGTTTGCCCGATATAACAGCCCCTTTGAGAAAGAGGATTTGCTGCAGCGATATCCGTTCACCGGGCTGAAACTGGAAAAAATCCTGTCAAAGCTGGCTGCCGACGGGACGTTGATCTATTCCGAAGAACGCCGAAAATACTTTCATGCGACCATTTATGACCGGGCTGCCCGACTTTCAGCCAATATGGCTGCCGATGAAATCAAAGCCCGCCAGCCAGGCGCACTGGCAGGGCTTCTGTACAGCTGGCAGAACCTCGCTGCTTCTCCGGCAGTTCCCGAGGAACAGTTATATGAGGTGATCACCCAGCTGGAAGGCTTGTATCTGCCCGCCGATGCATGGGAAAGCATTGTCTTTCCGGCCAGGCTCACAGGCTATACCCCAGCCATGCTGGACAGACTTTGTGCGGCAGGCAGGGTTGTGTGGCGTATTCTGAACGGTGATCAAAAAAGTCCGTTCAAGCTGGCCTGGTTCAAGGCTGAAAGCATCTCTTTCGAAGCAGAATTGAAAGCGGCAGATGCCGATTTACCGGAGGACCAGTGTGGGATCTATAACCTGCTGCTGCGCAAAGGCGCCACCTTCACCCATGTGCTCACATCACTGTCGGGGAAGCCCGCAGGAGAGCTTCTGGATGTTCTGAGGGATTTGGTTGTGAAAGGGCTTGTTGTCAACGACTCCTTCCAGCCGCTGCGGTTTTTTATGAACCGGGAAGCGTTTGATGCGCTGGATCCGATGCAGAAAGCCCGGAAGATAGCGATGATGGTTTCCAGAATGGAAATGGGCCGCTGGGAGCCGGCATACCCTCCTCGACCGCTGCAGATGCAGGAATTCATTCACAGGTGCGGCATACGGTATGGCATGCTTACAAAAGAAATTGTCGGCCTTGAGGAAAGTCCCTTTAACTGGCCCGGGGTTTATGAAACCTTAAAACAAATGGAGTTTGCAGGTGATATTCAACGGGGCTACTTCTTTACGGGAATCTCGGGAATTCAGTTTATGGTCTCGGCAGCGGTGAAAAGACTGGAGGCTGAAAAGCCGGACTATCTTGTTCTGAATGCCTGTGATCCTGCCCAACCCTACGGTCGGATCATCCCCCAGGCCGAGCATGATTTGCCTTTCACCTGTGTGCCGGGTACAACCATTGTTTTGTATGACGGCAAGCCTGTTTTGCTGTTGGAGCGCAATGGTGATAAGGTTTCCATTGACATGGGCTTCAACCATTTGGATGAGGCTGTAAAAGCATTTGGGAAAGCTTTTCAGGAAAAGCGGATCTGGCCCGACCGGAAAAAGGTTGCGGTGAAATATTGGCCGGAAGACCCGCAGGAAAAGGAAAAGCTGCAGTCAGCGCTGACTGCAGCCGGTTTCATGCCTGAAATTGATAAAATGGTTTTATGGCGATCGGTTTAAGCCAATTGCTCGCAGCTCATTTATAAAGGGGCCCGAAGGCCTGGCATGCTCTGTAATCCGCACCTTCGGAATCCTGTGTTCCGAAAGCTGTCCATGCGCTGGGGCGGTAAATCTTTCCCTGGTCCACATTGTGCATGCACACCGGGATGCGGAGCATGGAGGCCAAAGTTATTAAATCCGCGCCAATATGTCCATAATTGAAAGCGCCATGATTTGCTCCCCAGTTGTTCATCACCGAGTAAACATCTGTAAAGGCTCCTGTACCGGTTAAGATGGGTGCAAACCAGGTTGTCGGCCAGGTGGGATCGGTACGCTGATCCAGCTTGTCATGAACATGCGGAGGTAATTCCACAGTATAACCTTCCGCAATTTGAAGCACCGGGCCAAGGCCCTGTACCAGATTGATTCTGGTCATGGTCACAGGCATACCGCCTTTGGTCAGGAAATCGGAAGAGAAGCCTCCGCCGCGGAAGTATCCCATATTGGCGGGGCGCCATTGGGTTGCTTTCAGGCATTTCTGCGCCTCTTCGGGTGAAATATCCCACCACGGCTTCATCGCAGGATGTCCGTCGATGGTCTGTTCCCCAGTACCGTCCATAGCTGCAGAGCCTGAATTGATCAAATGGATCAGTCCATTTGCACCGGCACCTTCAAGAGTATACCCTGTAACCCTTTTCAGCGCTTCAGGGCTCCAATAGGTTCTAACATCGGCAAACACCGAAGCGGTGTTTGTCAGCAGGTGACCGAACAACATCGCCGCGCCGTTCAGGCTGTCATTCTCGGTGGCCACCAGATAGGGCTGACGAATGCCGGTCCAATCGAAGGAACTGTTCAGAATGGTTTCCATGAAATCCCCGTTGGGAAAGTGATCGGTCCACTGGCGCTGCCCCTGGAAACCTGCCAGAATGGCATTATGTCCATTGGCTTCTTCACCAAACCCCAACTCTTTCAACCGCTGGTTTCCTGTCATTAAATCCCGTGCAATCAAGGCCATCTTCACACAGAATTCCCACTCTTCATTCAGGCGTTCACGATTCTTTCGCATCTGGGGCGGGTTCGTATCCGGGCCTTCGATGCAGTTCTCCCTGACCCATTGCATGGCCTGATGAAACTCTTCGGTATCGAAAATACCTTCATCAATTCTGCGAATGAATTCGCTCATATCCACATATTCATTTCTCATTCCGAGGTAGCTTTGGAAAAAGTCCGGATTCACAATGGAACCTGCAATACCCATCGAAACCGAACCCATCGAAAGATAGGATTTTCCTTTCATCGCAGCCACAGCCAGCCCGGCTTTGGCAAAGCGCAGCAGCTTTTCCTTCACATCCTCCGGGATGATCTGATTATCGGCATCCTGTACATCCCTGCCGTAAATGCCGAAAGCCGGCAAACCCTTTTGATTATGTGCTGCCAGTACAGCTGCCAGATAGACGGCACCCGGACGCTCGGTACCATTGAACCCCCAGACGGCTTTTGGAATTGACGGATCCATATCCATTGTTTCAGATCCATAGCACCAGCATGGTGTAACGGTTATGGATACACCTACGCCTTCCTTTTGAAATTTCTCCGCGCACCGGGCAGCTTCGGCAACACCGCCGATGCAGATATCGGCTATCACACATTCCACGGGCAAACCATTTGCATGTTTCAGGTTTTCTTCCAGTAAACCAGCGCAGGCTCTGGCCATATTCATGGTTTGAGCCTCCAGGGATTCCCTGACACCGCGCATCCGCCCATCAATAGCCGGTCTGATGCCGATTTTCGGCAGCCTTCCAATCAATCTGTTTTTAGGTTCCTGAACTATCATAACAACAACCTCCACCTTCATGTTTTCCTGATTCTGTTCTGCTTTACTCCATGCTGTTTCAAGGTTTTAAGGTCTTTGGGCTGACGCTTTAATACCTATGAGCCGACTTGGACAGTTCTAAGATAAACATTTGCAAGTATTACTCTTTGTATGTGTGATATGTATTCCTTCCTCATTGTTGCGAATGTACTGCCCCGAGCGTAGAATCGCTGCAGTGACGCAGGTAGCGGGAATATGCTTCATCCCACTGTTCAATGTCTTTGGGCAGGTATTCTTCGGTGGGGAAGGATCGTTTGACCACTTCCCGGGCTTGCTGCAGATCCTCCACTTCCTTTAATGCAATCAACTGCGACATCACGTTGCCGATAGCCGTAGCTTCTACAGGTCCGGCTGTAACCGGGCGTTTTAACAGGTTCGCAGTAAATTGGCTGAGCATGGTATTCTTGCATCCCCCGCCAACGATATGCAGCGCCGGTACCTTTCTGCCGGTAATCGCTTCCAGGCCTTCCACCGCGCTTCTGTATTTCAATGCAAGGCCTTCCATAACCGATCGAACGATGGAACCCATATCGGAAGGCGATTTTTGGCCGGTTTTTTCGCAGTATGCGACAACCTTCTGCGGCATATTGCCCGGGCTGTAAAAGGTTTCATCATCCACATCAATAAAAGCCTGGAAAGGCGCTGCAGCTTGTGCCAGCGTATCCATTTCGTCAAAGCTTACCTGGATGCCTTCCTTTTTCCAGGCTCTGCGGCATTCCTGATAAACCCACAGGCCCATGATATTCTTCAGCAGGCGAACCGTACGGTTAATCCCGCCTTCGTTGGTATAATTCAGCTTTAAGGTTGTTTCATTGATCACCGGTTTTTCACATTCAGCCCCAAGCAGTGACCAGGTCCCACTGGAGATATAAGCGTCATCGCCATGATCCAGCGGTGCAGAGATAACAGCAGACCCGGTGTCGTGGCTTGCCACTGCAATGACGGGAATTCCTTTCACGCCAAGCTCCTCCTGGAGGGATTTTTGAAGCGTTCCCGCCGGGGTACAGGAGTCGATGATCTCCGGTAAAATCTCCACCGGTATTCCCAGTTCATTCAGCAGGTCATAAGCCCATGTGCCTCTTCCCGCCAGCAGCATTTGGGATGTGGAAGCAATGGTAAACTCGCAGGCCTTATTCCCGGTAAGGAAAAAAGCCAGCAGATCGGGAATAAAGAGCAGCGTTTCGGCTTTTTCCAGAAATGTTGATTTGCTTTTGACCATGGACAACAACTGGTAAAGGGTATTGAATTTCTGAAATGCAATGCCCGTATCCTGATAGATCCGTTCACGGCTGGCCGACTTCAGGACTTCCCCGATCATGCCGTCGGTGCGGGTGTCCCGATAATGAAACGGGTTTCCCAGCAGACAATCATTTTTGTCCAGCAGACCAAAGTCCACCCCCCAGGTATCAATTCCGAGGCTGGAAATATTGCCCTGGGTTTGCTGGTTTCCCTTCAAAATCCCCTGCTTCATTTCATAGTACAGTCTTAAGATATCCCAGTGCAGGCTGCCTGCCACCATCACCGGATCGTTGGAAAAACGATGGATTTCGTTTAATTGCAGGCGTTCACCGTCAAAGCTGCCAAGAATAGCCCTGCCGCTGCTGGCTCCGTAATCAAATGCCAGAACATTTCTCACACCCGGTACCTCCCCTATCCCTTTTTTCCGATATCTTTATAATATCGTACCCGGTCCTGCAATTCCAGAAATTTCTTATTGGATGTTTTTGAGAACATAGCCATTTCAGGGGTTTGCGTAGCAGCCTGTTCATGGCCGATCAACGCCCAGGCTGAATCTATGAGGTTTTTGAAGCTCTCATCCTTCATCGCAGTGCAGAGGAACTTTTGCCGCGGAGAGTTAATATCTTCTCCGCTGATTTGGAACAAACCGTGTTTTTCGCAGAGCATTTTAACACGCTCCAGCTGGTTTTTTGTATTTCTCGATGGCATATAGGTGACCGCACGGAAGCCAATTGCCTTTATTTCCTCAAACAGCAGCTCCAGGTAATCGTCCTCAAACTTCTGGGCTTTTTTATCACCGGTAACCGAATCTTCCACATCTCCCAGATAGGCATAGGCCGATATGGCCCCGATTTCTTCACACAGGGCGATCACATCCGATACCGCCGGGCATTCAAGCGCAGCAGGAATGTAGAACTTCTCCACTAAATCACTTTTCAGCACGCCTAACAAATCATACACGTAATGTGTATTTTCAGTATCAATCAGAAAGGCTTCCACCCGGGTATTCAAACAGATCTTCAGCTCCTCCTTCAGAAACCGGACCAGCTTGTCCCCCCGGCCCAGAATTTGCACCATCTTAAGTGCCAAAGCAAACAGCAGATGCCTTTCGGTAATGCTTCCACCGTCGTGGCTCATCGATATGGGCTGTACATCCCGTTCAAAGCTGATGCTCATTCCGTATTGTGCTGTTACCTGATTCAGGTTTTGAATCATTTCCCGGTTGCGCCGGTTCCGGTGTTCCTGATAAGGTTTAATAAATCTTTCCACCGTCTCCAGCTGATGATGAGGAATTCCATGAACAGCCAGATAGGCAACGCCATTCTGGTCGGGATTATTGATTCGTTTTCCGGCCAGACGGGTTGAGGACATATCTGCCCGGCATTCCATTCCTACGGTTACAGGCAAGTGAAGAATTTCTCCTGCTTCAATAAACTCACGGGCTCCGCCCACTGAATCATGATCCATGATACCCGCAGTGGAAAGCCCGGATATAAACGCCATCCATACGGCTTTCGCAGGAGAATAGGGAGAAAAGGAATAGGTGGTGTGAATATGGTTGTTCACATATTCATCATCCACCGGCAGTTTTTGAAGCGCACCGCTGCAATAAAGCCGGTAAAGCTCCTGCAGCGCTTCAAGCCGAACGGATCGCTCCGGGGCATTCAGTTGTTCAATCCATCTGTACATCATTATCCTCCGTATATCGTATGCTCCATTGAAGGAAGCTGGTTGTCTGTTATGATCTACTGCTCGCTCAAGCAACCCGCTATATGAATTATCTCATTTCCTGGCCGCCGGTCACATTGATGGCCTGGCCGGTCATGTAGCCGGACTGGTCCGATGCCAGAAAAACCATCACATTGGCTACATCCTCGTAGGTGCAGCCCCGTTTCATGGGAACCTGGTTCAGGTATTTCTGGCGAACCTCTTCTTCTGTAATACCCTGGTTCTGCGCATACTGCTTATACAGGCTGTTCACCCACAGCGGAGAGTCCAGCAGGTTCCCCGGGCATATCGCGTTCACACGCACACCGGATTCGGCCATCTCTAACGCGAGGCTTTGGGTGAGGCCGATACCGGCAAACTTACTGGCAGCATAGGCTGCATTTTTAAATGAGCCTTTTTTGCCTGATTTACTGTTTATCTGTATGATAACACCCTTGCGATTGGCCGACATAACCCTAGCTGCAGCACGGGCGCACAGGAAATAACCATTGATATTCACATCCATCATCTTTTTCCACTCATGCAGCGGGAAATCGGTGGTAGCCTTTGATATGAGGATTGCTGCATTGGAAACCAGGATATCCAGGGTTCCATAGGTGTCCACTGCCATTTTGATCATGGCTTCCACCTGCTCCTCATTGGTGACATCCACCCCAAATGGGATCGCATTGGTTAGGGATGCGGCAACTTCAGCGGCTTTTTCCCGGTTGATATCGGCAACAACCACCCTGCAGCCCTCCTGATCCAGCCTGCGGGCCAATGCTTCGCCAAGCCCCTGAGCGCCGCCGGTGATCACGGCTACTTTTCCTTCAAGAACCTTACACGTATTACTCATAAACACGAACTCCTCCATGCTACTTTTAGTTCTTCGCTGCGTTCAGAATGACAGCTTCGCTTTCGTTTTGTCATACACCCAGTCTGTTGGTTCTCAGCATCTCCTGATGCGTAAAATTATTCCGTGCAACATGACCCGGCAGCGGCAGAATCTTTTCATGGATGGCATCAATGATCCAGTCGGGCTGCGGGAAGAAATGTTCTTCCAGTTCATGGGCCGGTGTGATCCAATTCTTCGAGCCCACCACCACAGGCGGTGCATCCAGGTAATCAAAGGCCAGTTCGCTGATGGTCTGTGCCATATCCTTCAAATGGGATCCCCTGTCGCAGGCGTCGCTGGTCAGCAAAATACGTCCGGTCTTCTTCACTGAATCAATCACTTTTTCATAATTGAATGGTACAATGCTTCTGGCATCAATAATTTCAGCGGTTAAGCCATACTTCTCTTCCAGTATTTTTGCTGCATCCAGGGCACGATAAAGAGTAGCTCCCACGGTTAAAATGGTAATGTCCTTCCCTTCCCGTTTCACGTCGGGTTCGCCGATGGGAACTTCATAATATCCCGTGGGGACACCCTCTTTGTGGAATAATTCCCCGATATCGTACAGTCTCTGGCTTTCAAAGAAAACCACCGGATCGGTGCCCATTAATGCACTGTTCATTAAGCCCTTCGCATCATAAGGGGTTGCCGGGAATACCACCTTCAGGCCGGGAATATGCGCCACGATCGAGGTCCAGTCCTGGGAATGCTGCGCGCCATACTTGGAGCCCACCGAGATGCGGACCACCACGGGCATTTTCAGCTGCCCGGCACTCATGGCCTGCCATTTTGAAAGCTGGTTGAACACTTCATCGCCGGCACGACCCAGAAAATCGGCATACATCAGCTCGACCACCGCGCGGCCTCCGCAAAGGCCATAACCAACCGCCGAGCCCACAATGGCTCCCTCCGAAATCGGGGAGTTGAACAGCCGGTGATATGGCATTGCTTCGGTTAGTCCACGATATACTGCAAAGGCTCCGCCCCAGTCACGGTTTTCCTCACCGTATGCAACCAAAGTCGGATCGGTATAAAATTTATCGATCATGGCCTCGAAAACACCATCCCGGAATTGGAAAACCTTATTCTTTGAAACGGGTCTTCCGTTTTCATCCAGACCAAAGCGTTCCTTTTTCTGCGTCTTCTGCCATTGCGGGTTCTCTTCTTTCGGCATCAGCGCATCGCATTGCCTGTCTTCCATTTTCTCGACCTTTTGGTTGGAAAACATCAGGTTTCCGATGGCTTGTGGATCTGTACGCAGATTCATTCTGGGGGAAACCGAATCATCAATGGTAATTTTCAGCGTCTTTGTGACAAGCGTACGGGCTTGCACCAGAATGCTGTCAAAAGTATCATCGCTAGCGACATATGCCTCAGTTAGCTGTCTGCGATATGCAACAAGCGGATCCACCATCATCCATGCATCCACTTCTTCCTTGCTTCTGTAGCTGGAGGCATCGGACGGCGAGTGGCCGGAGAACCTGTAGGTTACTGTATCCAACAATACAGGCCCGTTCTTTTCTTCGAGAATTTGCTTCTTTCTGCGCATGGCATCAATGACCGCCAGCGGATTGAAACCGTCAATCCTTTCAGCATGCATCTGTTCGGGGTTCACACCGGCGCCCACACGGGCCAGCATATCATAGCCCATGGTTTCACCGCGGGTTTGCCCACCCATGCCGTAGTGATTGTTGAAAAAGTTTATCATCAGCGGAAGGCCGCCCTTCATGTCACCTTCCCACAGCTTTTTGTACTGATCCATGGCAGCCAGGCATATTCCCTCCCACACCGGACCACAGCCCATGGAAGCGTCCCCGATGTTCGCGATGACCATTCCTTTTTTGCGGTTGATTTTTTTATAGAGCGCACCGCCAACCGAAATATCACCGGAGCCGCCAACAATGGCATTGTTCGGATATATGCCGAAGGGGGTAAAGAATGCATGCATCGATCCGCCAAGACCCGCCTGGAAACCGGTTTCTCTGGCGAAGATTTCAGCCATCGCACCATATACCAGAAAATCGATGGCCAGGTCCTTCACGGTTCCGCCCGTCCTTCTTGCTTCAACTACCTTCAGGATGCAGCCGTCGCGGAAACTCTTCATAATCTTTAAGAGTTCCTCATCCGGAAGCTTCTCGATAGCTGACAAGCCTTTGGCAAGAATTTCACCATGGCTTCTGTGCGAACCAAATATGTAGTCATCCGCGTCGAGAATATAAGCCTGTCCAACAGCAGCTGATTCCTGTCCGATGGACAGATGCGCCGGGCCGGGATGGTTATAGGCAATCCCGTTATATTCACCGGTGGTTTTAATCAGGTTCATCATGGTCTCAAATTCACGGATGATGGCCATATCCCTGAAAATTCTCAGGAAATCCTCTGTGGAGAAGCTGGCCTTCTCCTGTTCAATCGTCCGGTCGTATTGGTTTACCGGGATATCCTGAAAAGTGATTTTACCTTTTTTTCTGATCTCGTTTGGGTCAACAAACAGTGACTTCGACATGATTATTTGTCTCCTTCCACTTACTCAACTTCCCACATGACCTCGCGGATAACCTCGCCGACGGTTGGATGCGGGAATACGATTTGACGGATGTCTTCCACGCGCATTTCGGTTTCAATCATCATCGCAGCACCATAAATGATTTCTGATGCATAGCTGCCGATGATGTGCACCCCAAGGATTGTTTTATATTTCCGGTCAATCAGAATCTTGATGATTCCATCGCCGCGCTCGGTTTCAGCAACATATCTTCCGCTGTAAGATAGGGGCAGTTTCACAATCTCAGCCTCGAGGCCCTTTTCCATCGCTGTCTCTTCGGTTTCACCCACCGAAGCCACCTCAGGGTTGGTATAAATGACCGAAGGAATGGCATGGTAACGCATTCTGTCCTTCTTCCCCAGGATGGTGTTAATGCATACTTCGGCCTCACGATAAGCGGTATGGGCCAGCATCGATACGCCGTTTACATCACCCACCGCATAAACTCCGGGAATATTGGTTTTCATCCATTCATCAGTGATGACTCTTCCGCACTCTGTTTCCACATGAAGGGTTTCAAGGCCAAGCCCTTCGGTATTGGGCTTTCTTCCAATGCTCACCAGAACCTTGTCGGCAGGAACGGATTGAGGCCCTTCGGCTGATTCAAAAACCACCGCATCGGAGGTGATTTGCGTAACCCTGGCTGAAAGCCTGAAATCCACACCCTGCTTCTTATAGTTGTTATACAGTATGGAACTGATTTCCCGGTCGGTGGGCCCGGCAATATGGTCAAGCATTTCCACTGCGGTAACCTTACATCCGGCAGAATTAAAGTAGGAAGCCATTTCAAGCCCGATAACACCTCCGCCGATGATCACCAGCTTTTCGGGCAGCACCTTCAGATCCAGAATTTCACGGTTTGTCAGGACGAACCCGTCCGCATACCCTTCCCGAAGGCCTGGAATCGGAGGCATGGCAGGTTCAGACCCGGTCGCAATCAAAAGCCTTTTTGCAGCATATTCCGTCTCGCCGACCTTCACAACAAAGCCCTCGTCATTACGGCCGGTGATAACCGCTTCGCCATTCACCACCGTAACTCCGTTCTTTTTCATCGTCATCGACACGCCTGCAACCAGCGTTCTGACAACCTTGTTTTTCCGATTCACCACTGCTTCATGATCCAGCATTACGTTCTCGGCCAACACGCCATATTTCGTTCCATGTCTGGCGTAATCCGCTATCTTTGCCGAATTCAGCAGAGCCTTTGACGGAATGCAGCCTTCGTTCAGGCAAACACCGCCAAGTGCGCGTTTTTCAACCAGCAGCGTTGAAAGCCCTGCATGGCCGGCACGCTCTGCACCAACGTAACCTCCCGGGCCTCCGCCGATCACGATTAAATCATAAATCATTTCAATACCTTCCTTTTCAACGGTTTAGCAGCCTTCTGCACAATCCTGCCAAACGTTTCAGTTCATTTATTCTGCGAATAAGCAACCGTAATGAACATTCATAAAAACTATTTCACAAAGAACAGCATAAAGCTTTCCAGGGCTTCCTTCAGATCCTTGAGGAACCGTGCGGCAGGTGCCCCGTCCACCGCCCGGTGATCGAAGGTTAAAGACAGGGACATGGAAGAATAGGCTTCTATGGTGCCGTTTCTTTCCCTGAACTTCTGCTCGATGGTATTCACACCTAAAATCGCGGTCTGCGGGGGATTGATGACGGGGGTAAAGGATTCTATGCCCAAAGCACCGAGATTGGTGATGGTAAAGGTTCCATTTTTCAGCTTGTCGGGGTTCACCGTACCCTTCTGGCATTCCTGTGCCAGCTGTTTCGCTTCGATGGAGATCTCATTTAAGGATTTCTGGTTTGCATTGAATAAAGTGGGAACCATCAGGCCCCTGTCCGTATCGACGGCCACACCCATGTTCACGTTTGTAAAACAGCGCATGGTGTCCCCCAGGAAGTGTGCGTTCAAAGCCTTATGCAGCGGCAGAACCCGGCTGACCGCAAAGATCAGCATATCATTCAGCGTGATGTTGGAAAGCCCCATTTTTTCTCCGCCTGCTTTCAGCTGCTTGCGAAGATTCATGATATCGGTTGCGTCAAAGGAGGTGTTCAGTGTCAGCTGAGCCATCTGCGAAAGGGATTCATGCATGGTTCTGGCAATGACCCTGCGGATGTTCGAAACTTTTATCTCCTGGTATTCCACGTCAGGTGTTTTTTCTTCAACCGGACCGCCGGCAGCGGGGAGCGGCCGGTTCAGATCCTGTGTTGTTACCCTGCCGCCCAAACCTGTTCCGGAAACAATGGGTTTCGATTGCCCATAGGCTTCTTTTGCTCCTGCAGTAACCAGGATTCCCCGCTGCTGCAGGGCTCTTACATCTCTTTCGATAATTCTGCCGTCAGGTCCGGTCGGTATGGCATACCGGATATCTGCGCCGGTTTTTTCAGCCAGGTTCCTGGCCCGGGGCGAAATGAAACGTTCCCCAGAAGCCTGGGACGTTTTATCATCTATCTCGGTTACAGCTGCCACTTGCGGATGTTCTTCGGGCTTTTCGGTTTCCCGGGGCGGTTGAGCGGAGGTTCCGCCAGGCGCAAACGATGAGGAATCCTCTCCCTGTTCTCCGATGACGCAAACATTGGTTAAAACCGGAACATCATCACCCTGTTTGAAGAAGATATCCAGAATGGTACCGGATACCTTTGCTTCTTCTTCAAAGGCAGCCTTGTCGGTTTCATAGGAAAACAGCAGGTCACCTTCCTTCACCGGATCACCTTTTTTTACAAACCACTCTGAGATGATGCAGCTTTCCACCGATTGGCCCTGCCTTGGCATGATTACGGGTGTTGCCATATGTTTTTCTCTCCTTTGTTACTAAACGCTCAATATTTCCGAACTGTTTTAAATGGCTGCTGCATGCTCCAGAAGATATTTTTCAGCTTCCAGGCTCCACAAGCCGTTGCCGGCTTCAACAATATCAGCCAATGCAGCCATCATCGGGTTATCTCTGCCTTTTTCACGCAAATCACTGATGGCGGTCAGTTCCATCGAAATATTCGTATAGATCAGTTTTTTTCCTCCGGGTATCTTCGGAAGATTGATGGTGGTATCGACAACACTGTCCAACCCCCCGACATGGGTGATCATCGAAGCCGGATTGATTTCGCCCGCTGCCATCATTTGAAGCGACTCAACCATGTCGTCGGTGTTTCCGCCGCTGGTGCCCACAATATGGGTAGCATTGTAATGTACATTATAAAAGTTCAGTTCTGCTGTAAAAGCCGGATTGGCAGGCCCTGCAAAAAAGTTCAGGCACCCGTCCCTGCCGAGGATTTTGTCCCCCTGCTCCACCACGGGTTTTACCGGCGCAAAAACAAACACATCATCGTAACCGGTACCGCCTGTAAGCTGTAATAATGCATCAACAGGGTTTTCTGCCTTTGATGTGTTCAGATAAACCAGTTCAATTCCGTTCCTGCGGGCTTCCTCTGCCGTGTACAGCGAAGCTGCACGGGCCAGACGGGCTTCATCAATATCGGTCACCACCAGCAGGGAAGGCTTTCTTTCGGTATGAATGGCATAATCAATGGCTCCGAGGCCCATGGGGCCTACTCCCGCAAGAATGGCCATTTTCCCGCCCTTTCGGATGCCCATCTGATGAACATAGCCTCCGATTTCGGTATGATAATTCGCATGGAAAGTACCAACAATGCAGGACATGGGTTCGGACAGCGAACCATAAAAATAGGCGTCGCCCTTGTATTCAAGCAAACACCCGTGTTCCATCACTTCATTGGGTATGATGATATGCGTGGCATCTCCCCCAATATAGCGGAAGCTGTAACCCGGTGCGGCATATGGCTTTTCCTTCAGGTTCAGTGCCGGCTGAATGGAAAACTTCATTCCGGGTTGGAACTGATCCTGCCACTTCTTTCCCACCTCCAGGATCACGCCGCAAAACTCATGACCGATGATAACCGGATTTGTGGACACGTCTTTGGGAACCCTTTTATGATCACTTCCCTGAATGGTTGCTTTGTAAGACGACATGCAAATACTGTCGGAAATGATTTGCGCCAGGATCTCATCCTCCCGGATATTTGGAAGCTCGAACTCTTCAAGCCTTAAATCGTTTTTGCCATATAAACGGACTGCTTTCGTTTTCATGCTTAATTCCCTCCCCGCAGAGTTTGGGTTGATGTTAATATGATCAATTAATATGTTTTATTATAACATTTCACATGATAGAATGGAACATATTTTTATTAAGTATTGTACTTTATTTTCAAATCGGGTATGATACTGGTAAGTGCTCCTGTCCGTAATGGAAAATACGACCATCGCCTTGTTCTCTTTGATCGGCGGGACGCACCGAATGTTTTATCCTATTTTACCCGGGTTCGTGTTTCATTATTGCGTCGGCGGGTGGGAGTGAAAAGGCTTGTATAATGACAGACAGGAACGGATTCTAAGTGTGCTGAATGAAAAAGGGGATGTGCAAATTTCCGACCTGAAGGAACTCTTCCCCCAGGTTTCCACCATGACCCTTCGGCGTGATTTGACCATGCTCGAAGGGAAGGGGCTTTTGATCAGAACCCATGGCGGTGCGGTAAACATCAAAAAGCTGTCATCGGTTTATGGTGAAGAGGATGCCTATTCGCTGCGTGCGGTTGAAAATGTGGA
This sequence comes from Bacillota bacterium, assembly GCA_023426765.1. Lineage (GTDB taxonomy): Bacteria > Bacillota > Clostridia > DSM-8532 > DSM-8532 > JAAYJG01. The sequence goes on along the minus strand of JAEZBW010000205.1, from coordinate 47 downwards.
AGCGAAGATGAGCATCGCACAAAAAGCACTGGGCTTTCTGGATAATG
>JAEZBW010000431.1 GCA_023426765.1 Bacillota bacterium | reverse complement strand
GCCTGAATGGAGACGGCGACCTTATAGACACCGTTCACTTTTTCTTTTGCCGGAACTCTGCCGCGAATGATATTGACGTTTTGCTCATAATTGGTGATGGAAACGGGATATGCATTGAATTGTTGTTTATTAAAGAAATCATCACCTTCCCGTCGAAGCTTTAAGGTATTCAGCCTGACACTGTAAAGCTTGTCCAGACTGGGGAGGTTGAAGCCTGCCGTCAATTGCCTTTCAGCAATATCCTTCACCTGATCGGCAACCGGTTTTTCATACTGTCCGCTGCCAACCAGCTCTACCGAATAAGTCCCCGGAGATTTCAAATTTTTCACATGAGCGTTTTCAAGATCTTTCGTGAGTACCTTCTGTAAAATCGCGTTGGTATACAGCGGAATAGTCGAAAAAATGCCACAGGCCGATAATGCGCCGATCAAAAGACACAGGAAAAGCCATTTATTGTTAATAATTTTACGAATCAGAAACTCAAGCATATGTTTCCCCCTAATCTATGATGACGATCTCTCCTGCTTCCAGCCCTTCTTTAATCTCAACTTCGCTGGTGGCTTGAACCCCCTTCTGAACATACCGTTCCAGGCGGATGCCCTCATCGAGGACATATACGGCATCCTTGCCAAGATAGGTTTTCAAGGCACGTTTTGGGATAATCACCGCGTTTTCGCTGAACTCCCGCACAAGTTTGATTTCCGCCCTGTCACCCGATTCAACCCCCTCGGGAAGCTTGTCCAGCTTGATCTGGACCGTATCTCTGTACCTTTCCAGTTCTTCATAGGGTACACTCGCCGCTGTTAATACAACCTTGCCCACATAGGTTTTGTCCTTTATCGTGACGCTTACTTCCTGGCCAAAATTAAAGTCACTGGCATTCGAGCCCTTATACTGTAATTGGAGTACTTTGGGATCTGAAATGGTGATGATGTTTTTATACATATCAAGCATATCCCCTTCATTGATATCGAGGATATAGGTAACAATTCCGCTTACAGATGCCTTCAGCCTGCATTCCTCAAGATCCTGCTGAAGCTGCGCCAGCTTCATTTCCGCCGACATCAGCTCGTTCTTTTTCATGTCGATGGAGTTGGAATAATCCAGCAGCATTTTCTCCAGGGTTATCTTTTGGTTTTCCAGCTCTTTTCTGACGGCATCGATATCCTTGGCCGTATAGACACTGGCATTTTGGCTCATTTCAGCATATTTTTCCTCTAAATCAGCCAAATTTGCCTTAAAGGCCTTCACCTCGATTTCAGACTTTTGCTCAATATAGCTCAGGCTCTTTATCTGGGAATCGACCGCTAATCTCTGGTATTCCAGCTCTCTTTCAATGCCATCGGTTAAGAACTCCGCAATGACATCCCCTTCTTTTACTGTGTCACCCAGTTTCACATGAATCGCTTTCAGCCTTCCTGCCCTTGTGGTGAAGAAATGATCCTTGTCCACAACCGGAACAAAATAAGCTTGTTTTTTAATGCTGTCTTCAATATATCCGATAGTTGCCTCTGCCGTTTTGTATGTAATCTCTTCAGGTTCAACCAACGGGGGAGCCAGCGTCTCTTCCTCGGTGGGGAACAGGCCGCATCCGGCAAGGGTTAAAAAAAGTGACATCAGAATCAGAAGGGTGACGCTTTTTGTTATTGATGACTGCATATGTAGACCTCCACTAAGAATGATTGCCGAACCGGAAAGCAACTCCCGGCTTCGAATGATAACCTTCACAATACATAATAAGCCTTTTTAGTATTGGAAACAACCTTTAATCAATGTTTTTACAGATGAATCACCCAACCACCCGCTAACTGTCAGGAATGTATTTCCGGCATAAATCGAGAACCTTATCAATCCCCGCTGCTTTCTGCTTTTCCTTCAGTTCTTCAGGGGAAATCCTGAAGGCGCCTGAATCTATGGACTGAAAGAAATATTCCATATTCTGATAATATGCGGTGACATACCCCCTGATCTGTTCATATTCCTGTGTCAGCCCTTTCAGGGCTTCCTTGCGCTGTTCGCGCAAATCGCCGGATGCTTTGATGTTTTCAAGCGTGGAATTCTGATAAACCTGCTTAAACTCCGGATAAACGTTCTGGATAATCCGTTCATAACGGAAATCCTGATAAAAAACCGCTCCATAATACTTCCATGTGTACAGCGGCTGCACTTCTCCTCTGGGGAAGGTCAGGTTTTCACCCTGCAGAATATAGTTTTCTCCCTCAACACCATACGTAAAATGATCGTAGTTTTTCTGGTTACTGTGAATCCATTCAATAAACATCAGAACGCGTTCGGGGTTCCTGCAATTTTCGGCGATCGCCGTACCCCATGGGGACGTATTCAGTAAATGCGGACTCTTCCTATAGAGCGGCAGCATTTTTAGCTGCACCTGACTGCCGGGTATGATTGAAAATATTTGGTCGCTCTCCTGCATGGGTACGAGGTATGAAGCAAGACTCCCGTCGGACGGGTCGAAATATTTCTGTTTCGCATTATTGGGAACAACGTATTCCTTTACCTTCCAATCCTTCAGCAATTCATAGGCATTCAGAAATTCCGGTGTCCGCTCGGAGGTGTATGGATTCTTTCCTTTTTCGTCCCACCTGAAAAACAAGTATTCATCGAGGTCACTGTAATAGCCATTCCCCATCATATATGACCGAAAGAATTGGCTGGAACGAACAAACCCGGGGTATGTATACGATTCATTTTCCCCGACCCGCCGTAAAAACTCCCCATATTCCTCCAGGGTTTCAATCCCTTCCGGTGCATATTTATCTGCAAGCTCCGCACGTGTGACGATGCAATACCTTGGGCTTTTCAAGGCATAATAAGGGATGGCGTACAGCTTCCCATTCGAAGAAGCGCCGGTTAAATACTCTTTTCCGATACTGCTCGAAGCCAGTTCCTGATAATAGGCGGGTGCATATTGTTTAAACAGTTCTGACAAGTCCTTGCAAAGGCCTTGCTCGACAAACGGTTCCGGAGAGTAACAGGTAAATGCATCAATTTTTTCTTCGGATTCAACAAGCCTTTTTATTTCAGATTCGTAACGTTCAGCGGGCAACCAGAAAAAGTGAGGGGTGACATTGATGGTATCTGCCGTCGCTGGCTGAAGCTGAGCAAGCATGGCTTCAATGGTGTCTTTTCCCGTGGAGGTAACTGCACCTCCATAGGTATAAATATTCAGATCCATCGGTTTCAGCGCAGCGGGTTCTATGCTGTCATATGATTCTATTGAACTCTTTTCCTTTTTACCATTACAGCCCACAAGACAGAGCATGCTGAATACAAGCAATATGGCAGTGAATGTCTTCCCCATAAGTGCCTCCTAATTTACGTTGTCTTTCCTCCATTGGTCCAATTGCTGCTGAATGTTTTTAACGAGTTCATCCGTCCCGGCTTTTTTCATTTTCTCAATATAATCCTGTGAGATTTCCAGCCGGTATTGGCCTAAGTTCATCTTTGAAACCGTATCGTCAAAGGTTGATCTTCTGGTGATAAAGCAGCTGTATACCGCGTTGTAATCCGGTATGAAACCGCTGTGAGGAACATATTCCGTGTTCTTGCAGGTTTCCTCCCAGTATTGGGTAAAGCTGAAGGAACGGTCTCCCATCCAGTAAGGGCCTTCCAGGTTGCTGTTCATGATCGCTGAACCGCCGTACCAGTTAACGAACAAATCGTCCAGGGACCTTGCAGTCGGAGGAAATGAAAGACTATCATTTACCACGGAGTAATCCCTTCCCTCAAGACCATACCGGAATAGCCTGTAATTATCCTGGCTGGACTGAATCCAGTCCAAAAACATCAGAACCCGCTCTTTGTTCGCAGACTGTTGGCTGATTACAAAGGACAGATACAGGGGAGATACTTTTGATGCGGTGTTTTCGGGGAATAGGGGGAACTCAGTATAACTATAGTTGGTTGTTTCCTCGTCTGCCATATTTCTAAGGTTGTAGTATGTGGAGTTACCCACATCGGTAAGAATCGCGGCCCATTTCCCCGTTTTGTACATGATCGCGTCCGACTGGACGGTATGGCCGGGCAGGATATAGCCGCTTTTATACCATGAAGCAAGCCTTGCTTCTGCCTCAAGATACTCAGGCGTTTGTTCCCATGCCGACAGAACCATGTTCTTGTCGTCCCACTTATAGACCAGTCCGGCTTGATAATCCAGGATGACGTACCCGTAAGCCAGGGAAAAAACACCGATGGAGGTGTTATAGGTGGTCAGTGGATACAAATCGGGTTCACCCTGCTTAATTTTTGCAAGAAAGGCCTCCAGCTCATCATAATTGCTGATGGAAGCCGTGTTATACTTCTTCAGGAGATCGTCACGAATGGTGACCCCCAGCCGCTGAGGCATTGTAAACAGCCTGGGAACGGCATACAGCCGGTTATTCACCCTGGCGAAATTTTTTGCCCTGTCATCCAGCCTGGAGAAAATTGTTGGGGCATATTTTGAAAACAGATCGGTAATATCTGCCGCTATGTCATTTGCAACAAAGGCCTCGAGCGTTGCTTTACTATCATCGGTCACCATGAACGCATCACATTTTTGCCCCGAAGATATAAGCTTTTCCATTTCATTGAAGTATTGCTCGGTGACCATGTAAAAGAACTGAAAGTCAAGCCCGACATTCAACTCGGAGGCAGCGCGTTTCTCAGCCTCTGCAATCACCTCTTCAATGCCTTTGGGTTTGTTCCCCTGAAAGCAGATGAATATGGAGACATGCTCAAGCTGTGGAATATCCAGGTTGTCTATGACGGTTTTTTTGGGTTTGCAGCCTGCACCAAAAAGCAGAAGTACTGCAATCATCAGCGGTATTAAAGTTTTACGGTTAATTCCCATGTTATCCATACTCCTTTTACAAATAAATAGCCTTCTTTTTACGAATGGATAGCCGTCTGTCCACTTCAGGAACATTTGTTCTTTTGTTTTTTTATTATACCATTGTCAGGTAGTTCACACCAGATATAAACGTTAAAAATGCAAAAAAGTTTAACTTGAGTTTAATACTCTTCAGTTATAAAAAAACCGTATGTCCTTCCATCAGTTCAGTCGGAACTTTTCGGGCGCTTCTAACAGAGAAAGATATCAGCCATGGGCTTACAAGACCTTGTGCATACTCTGTACAAATCTTTCGCATATTATGAGTAGGATGATTTATTGATTTCAGCAACCACAGGAGGCGAAACGTGATATGAAAAAAATAGCCGTCCAGGAGGGCTTAAAGCCTGTTCAGGAGTATCTTAAGGATCAGGGATATGAAGTGGAGACAGTCAGCTTTGATGCGTTTACAAAGGCGCAGAATGAAAATTATGATGCCATCGTGCTGACGGGAATGAGCAAGGACTTTCTCGGGATGCAGGATACCGCCACCAGTGCTCCGGTGATCGACGCAACAGGGATGACCCCGGAAGAAATATTCGAGCAGATTAACCAGGCGTATCTATAAGCTGAGCCAAGGGGATGGTCCCGAGGGATTATACTTTGACAGAATTAAGGGGACGATTCTTCTGTGCTGCTTCAACAACACAGCGGGACCGTCCCCTCGTGTCTTCTTTATTCTTATCTTGCTTTTGATGCGATTTCTTCGGTCAGTTTTTGAATGAAAGCGTTGACATCCATTGCACCAAGGTCGCCTTCCTTTCTGGAACGAACTGCAACCTGACCGTTTTCCATTTCCTTGTCACCGATGACCAGCATGTAAGGGATTTTCTCCAGCTGTGCTTCGCGGATCTTATACCCGATTTTCTCATTGCGGGTATCTGTTTCAACCCTTACACCCAGCTTTTTCAGCTGACTGGCTACGTTCTCGGCATAGGACTGCTGCTTGTCGATGATGGGCAGTACCTTCACCTGAACCGGTGCCATCCATGTTGGGAAAGCACCTGCGTACTTTTCTATCAGCATGGCCAATGTACGTTCGTAACAGCCGATGGAAGTACGATGAATGACGTAAGGCCGTTTTTTCTGATTGTCCTTATCGATAAAGGACATATCAAAACGATCGGGCAGAGAAAAGTCGATTTGTACGGTGATCATTGTATCTTCCTTGCCATGAACATTCCTGAACTGGATATCCAGCTTCGGGCCGTAGAAGGCTGCTTCACCGTCGGCTTCCTTATAATTCAGGCCTACATGGTCCAGAATGTTTTTCATCTTCCTTTGAGTATCTTCCCAGGCTTCCGGATTATCAATATACTTTTCCTTATTGTTCGGATCCCATTTGGAGAACCTGTAGGAAATGTCTTCACGGATGCCCAGTATGTCCAGAACATAATTGATCAGGTCCAGAACACCCTTGAACTCCTCTTCCAGCTGATCCGGTGTGACGACCAGATGGCCTTCGGAAATGGTAAACTGCCGGACACGAATCAACCCGTGCATCTCTCCGGAGGCTTCATTTCTGAACAGCGTGGAGGTCTCGGCCATTCTGACCGGCAGGTCTCGGTAGCTGTGCAGGGTGCTGTTGTAGATCATGAACTGGAATGGGCAGGTCATGGGCCGAAGGGCCAGAACCTCTTCATCCTTGTCTTCATCGCCCAGCACAAACATTCCATCCTTATAGTGCTGCCAGTGGCCGGATATTTTGTAGAGGTCGCTTTTTGCCATCAGCGGGGTTTTTGTAAGGACGTAACCCCTGCGCTCCTCTTCATCCTCGATAAAGCGCTGAAGTACCTGAATCACCTTTGCCCCCTTGGGCATTAACAATGGCAGGCCCTGTCCAATGGGCTCGGAGGTCATGAACAGCTGCAGTTCCCTGCCCAGCTTGTTATGATCCCGCTTTTTGGCTTCTTCCAGCCGCTCCAGATGCTCGTCGAGCATATTCTTTTTGGGGAAGCTGATGCCATACACCCGCTGCAGCATTTTATTCTTTTCATTACCGCGCCAGTAAGCACCGGCCAGGTTCACAAGCTTGAAAGCCTTCACCTTTCCGGTACTCATCAGATGGGGGCCGGCACACAGGTCGGTAAACTCACCCTGGCGGTAGAAACTGATGACGGCATCTTCCGGAAGCTCACGAATCAGTTCGGCCTTGTAGATTTCACCTTTTTCATCAACCAGCCTTAATGCTTCCTCGCGGCTTAACGTAAAACGCTCGACAGGCAGGTCTTCTTTAATAATATTGCTCATTTCCCGTTCAATTTTCTCCAGTTGCTCGGGAGAAAACGGCTTTTCAACATCAAAATCATAATAGAAACCGCTTTCAATGGAAGGACCGATGGCCAGCTTTATCTCAGGGAACAGCCTTTTCACCGCCTGCGCCATGATATGGGAGGTTGTATGCCAATAGGCCTGCTTTCCGGCCTGATCGTCAAAGGTCAGGATATTCAGGCTGCAATCCTCGTTCAGGACAAAACGCAAATCCACCGTTTTCCCATTCACTTCACCCGCAGCGGCATTTCTTGCAAGGCCGGCGCTGATGCCTTCCGCAGCTTCAAGAACCGTGGTTCCCTTGTTTATTTCCTTTGTGCTTCCATCTTTTAACGTTATTTTTACCATATAGACATCTCCTTGTATATTCATTCCCAGACAAAATCCTCAATAAGTACGATTTTAATATTATAACAATTATCGCAAATGCGCAAGCAATTCAGCACCTATGGTCTGTTGATCTCCGCTATTCGTTACTGTTCACGCCTCAGTATAGTTAGCGGGTGATTTGGGTGATTTCGGTGACGAAAGACAACACACTTCGAAGCCTCGCTTCATACAGGTAAGTTAAATGCGAGCGGTATGAGCGACCCGAGATATGGAGACCTCAAGCCAGATATATTTACATCTAAATGCGTGCAAAGAGGTAAGTGCTTTGTTGTCAGAGGAGACAAAACACCCGAATAAGGTGCGTACCCACCGGAACGCACCACAAGCCTCGACCCGCATGACAGGTACCGCGGATGGTTTTCAGGTACTACCCGTGAACAGTATTATTGATTATAGTTCATCCCCTACGGTAATCCAATCCTTGACTTTTTCGAAGGTACCCTCTCCGATGCCCTTCACATCCTGTATTTGTTCGATGCGTTTAAATGCGCCGTTTTTCTTTCGGTATGCCACGATTTCCTGCGCTTTAACTTCACCAATACCATTCAGCCTGACAAGCTCCTCAACACCGGCTGTGTTGATATTGATTTTGGTTGCTGTATCCGGTGGACTGTTCCCTTCTTTCAATGGGGAACCTGTTACCTGCGGAGCAGTGGTTTTTGCCTGTTCGGGCTGTTTATTCTGTGAAGTATTTGAAGAAGCAGCAGGTAAACCGTCATCATTGGTGATTTCAGCAGCAAGGTTTGCCTGAAGCTGTTTCTTTTCCTGCTTGCCTCCGGCCTCAAACACCTCAATCTGATTGGTTTTCAAGTACCAGCCCCAAATGGCGAGCAACATCAGCAGCAGAGCAAACCCAGCCGCCATGGCTTCCTTACGGATTTTTATTTTCTTTATGTGATTACTGTCTTTTTTTCCTCCTGGAATGTTCATCACCTCAAAGCAAAAAAATCTCCATCCGTTTCAGCCAAAGAAAAAACGGCTTACGGCAGGGAAAGCTCACCCTGGCCCCATGATTGTTCAAAGCTGGTTTCATATTTACCATCACCGTCCGCATCAAAATGCACAACACCTTCTGTATCGACCATGTATTCAAACCTTCCGTCACGGTCATAATCGATATACCGGTTCCCCTTTGCATCGGTTTTTGTTCTGTCATCCGTGGGAATGATCATACCGCTGCTGTCCATATAGCTGTCATATTCCCCGTCGCCATCGGTATCAAGGTACATGTTTCCGTCCCCGTCCATTTCGGGAAGTCTGTTCCCATGACTCTGACTGATGTCACCGGAAGAACCAACGGTTATATCATTTTCTCCGTCCCCGTCCTGATCGATATAAACGTTCCCGTCAATGTCCACAGAAGGGATTTGGACGTTGGACGACTGAATGTTGCCCTTGCTGTCAATGACCATATCCACCGTGCCATCTCCGTCTACATCAACATGCATGTTCCCGTCCTCATCGATTTCCGGCATGGCAACACCCTCGGGAAGCTGATAATTTCCCGGATCATATCCATCCTCCCCCTGCATTCCCGAAAACCCTGGTATCAATTGTTCCAGCATACCCGAACCCAGCCCCGGAATATCCTGCTGAGGAATGGTATCCCCAACCCCGGGGATTTGTGCCTGAGTTGCCGGGGCATTCTCCTGAATGCCGGGCAGTTTATTTTTTCCGCCCGCCTGTTCAGCTGTCATGGCGGACTTTGCTGCTTTCTCCAGGCTGTTTTTCATCAAGTTAATGGTAAGCGTATAAGCCAGGATTGTTACAGCAATATTTAAAACGAGAAAAACGGCGGTAACTGCAACCAACTTTCCTTTTGCCCTTTTCATTTTTACCTGCGCCCACAGGAAAGCAACCGGAAACCCAAGGATGGGAACACAGTTCACAAGAAACATTCCCACTATAGCGCCTGCTCCTTTTTTTCCCGCAACACCGTCTGCCTGCGGAGCTGAAGGGTAGGCCGCATCCTCTGGCAATTCGGTCAGAGGCGACCCACAATTGGAGCAGTATCTGCTTTGCTGCTGGAAAGTTTTTTTACACTGGCTGCAAATCAACATCCCTATCATCCTCCTGTGCGTAAACAATGGTAATCACGAATTTCCTGCCATACCCATGATGCAGCCCGATGCTATTTGTCCGGCCATTCGCTTCTCGGAATGTTCCGGTAAACCTCTTCCACAGTATGGAACCCATCCCGGATCACTGTTTCAATCATGTTTTCCTTCGTTACCAGGATAGGATCATATTGAATGGTGGGGACTGAATACTTTCCATCATCAAGCGTGTGCGTATAATTGATCTTCTTTCCTTTTGCCATGTTGACTGCCAGCTCTGCAGCCCCTTCGGCCAGAACCTTGATCGGCTTGTACACAGTGGCCAGCTGCGTCCCCTCTACAATCCGCTGGCAGGCCGACAGTTCCGCATCGTGCCCTACCACTACAACCTTGTTCAGCAGCCTGTTCTCTGAAAGAACCTTGATGGCTCCTTCGGCCAGACGATCGTTTCCGCCGATCACCCCATGGATTTCCTGACCGGCTTCAATCGCCCTGCCCACTGCATTATAAGCCTCTTCTTCGCGCCAGTCTTCAGACCAGACTTCATCGAGAATATGTATTTTACCGTTGTCCAGCCCTTCCTGCAGGGCCTTTTTAAAGCCGTTGTTGAAAAGAAAGCTGTTGTTGTCCTTTTGTGAGCCATTAACGATGATATAATTGCCCTCCGGAACCTTTTCATATAACGCTCCGGCCATCATCTGGCCCACCTTGACGCTGTCGAAGGCGATGTAAGCGTCCACATCGGCATTCCGGATCAGCCTGTCATAGGCTATCACCGGGATGCCCTTCTTCTTTGCCGCCTTTACACACTGGGACAGCCCATCCTTGTCATAGGGGATGATCACCAGGCTATCGATTCCTTCCTCAATAATTGCATAGATTTGCTCCACCTGTCTGGCGGTATCCTCATTGGCGTTGCGGACAATCACTTCCGCACCCAGTTCCTTTGCCTTGGAAACAAAAATGTCCCGATCCTTCTGCCATCTTTCAATGACAAGACCGTCAATCACCATGCCGATTACAATTTTGTCCTTGGTGTTCACTGCCTTGGTTTCACTTCCATTCCCACAGGAGCAGGTATTCACCGTAAACAGAAGTCCTGTAAAAAGAATCAACAGTTTTTTCAGGGTTCTCTTCATTCTCTGTCCTCCTTTTTTACCGGTTCATATTGATATAGGTGGTTGGAGACAGCCCTGTATTCTTTTTGAACAACCGGCTGAAATAGTTCGGATCACCGTATCCGACACTGAAGCATATCTCCTTGATGGTCATGTCCGTTGTGTGCATCAATTGCTTGCTGTGTTCAATGCGGACAAATGTAAGATACTCGATGAAATTATATCCCGTTTCTTCCTTGAACAGTCTGCTGAAATACTGCGGACTGATGTTCAGGTTCTTGGAAAGCTCCTCCAATGTGATTTCTTCCTTAAAGTGTTCCTTGATATAGCTTTTTGCACGGTCGATGATACAGTTGCCTTTTTCAGATTTTTCTGTCTGAACCTTGCGGGTGATGTACTTGATGCGATTCATGCACCACGAGATTAATTTCTCGATGGTTTCAGTGTACAGCATTTCCTGGATGTAATCGTCGTACTTCAGCGAGGAATCTTCGCCCACACCGGCTTCCATCGCCTTCCTGTGTACCATTACCATATATTCTATCAGAAAACTCCGTTTCTGTTCAAAGGTTAAGCCTTCAAAATGCTGGAGTTTGTCGGAAATCTTTGAAAAAGCTGCAGCTGCGCCCTCCTCATTGCCCATTTCAATTTTGGCAACCATATTCGCCGCCGCATGAATGTCATGCATATATTTCTGCTCATCACCGCAGACATCGAGGATATGCGAGATCGGTTCGCCCCGGTTCATTCGTAATGCTTTGGCAGCCTCATTGTAGGAAAGGATGATGTCCTGGTTCCTTTTGCAGCTGCCGATTCCGATAAAGCATTCCATGTTCATTTTCTTTTGTACGCTTTTCAGGATATCTTCAGCCAGCTCGATGGTTTGCAGCCTGAACTCATATTCGTTTTTAAACCTCTCGCTGGAAATATATACGATGATCTTATTGATTAAAACAGGGCCGACGATGCACTTGCATTTGAACTTGAAGATATCGCGCAGATAAGGATAATTCTCCTGCCCGATAATACTCGAACCTATCCTGTTGGACAGCGCTTCGGCCTTTTGGCCGTCACCGAACTGCATGATCAGAATATAGCCGCCCGATTGGTTCATGTTCAGAATCTCCATGTATTTCAGCAGTTCCTCGTCAAATTCGGTATTCAGAAGAATGGAGTAAATAAACCCCTGCTCCAGATAGGGCACTACCTTTTCAAGCTTTTCAATGGTTTCCAGTTCCCGCTTTTTCTTCTCCTCCTGTTCGTGTATCAGGCTGATCATTTTCAGGATTGTCTCGATCAGTACCGCCCGGTTGATGGGTTTCAGAATATAATGCTCCACCCCCAGCTCCATGGCCTGCTTCGCAAACTCAAACTGCTCGTAAGCAGATATAATGGCAAAGCGGATATCCGAATAAATCCGTTTTATTTCTGCAATGGCATCAATCCCGTTTATCCCGGGCATTCTGATGTCCATCAGGACGATATCCGGATGGTTCACCTTTGCCTTCTCAATAGCTTCCCGTCCGTTTCTGGCAGTGGCAATTACGGTAACATTCTTGATGTTCCTGCTGATAATATGCGTAACCGCGTCTATCACTATCTGTTCATCATCTACGATCATTAGCTTGTACATTAACAACCTGCCCTGCCTTTCCAAATGCTCCAGGAGCTTTTACCGAAGCTGCCTGCTATTGCTTCACAGCAGAAACCTGTTCCACCCGTGAAACCGTATCTATATTGGGAATACGGATAATCACTCGCGTGCCTTCCCCCTGTACGCTCATAACCCGAATCACATCCTGGCGCCTGTAAAACAGCCTCAGCCGCTGGATGACATTTGCGATGCCTATTCCGGTGGTATGGCCCCTTTTGGGTTTTTCAGGGATTCCGTCGTCCCTCAGAGCCTTCTGGTATATCCTGTCAATCGTTTCTTCGTTCATTCCGACGCCATTATCCACAATTTCGATCATGTTTTCGTCATCCTCCCGAAAAACATGGATCAGAATGGTGCCGCCTTCCTCTTTTTCCCCTATGCCGTGAATACAGGCATTCTCGACAATGGGCTGCAGGATCAGCGGAGGGATGGGCAGCTGAAGAATCTCTTCGTTTTCTACTTCGGCATGGAACCGGATCATATCTCCGAACCGGACTTTCATCAGGTCAATATACGCCCGGACATTATTCATCTCATCATTCAGCGTCACTTCGTTATCCAGCCGGCGGACATTATAGCGGAAAACCGCCGCAAGGTTCTCCAGAAAGATGGAAGTTTTATCGGCATCCTCCATCATCGCCAGCTGAACCCCGGCGTTGAGGGTATTAAATAAAAAGTGCGGATTGATCTGGGATTGCAGCGACTGCAGCTCGGCATTATTCAAAAGGGTTTGCATTTTCAGGTTCTGCATTTCCTTTTCCATCAGCCTGGATTCAACTTCCGCCTTGCTGTGCAGCGCTTCGATATAATTGTGTACGCTGGCTTTCATTTTATTAAAGGCGACTGCCATGACCTTAATCTCATCATCACTGGTTACAATAACCTCGTCCACGTCGAAATTTCCCTTGGAGATTTCTTCCGCCGAATGGGACAGCTTCATGATCGGATCGGTCATCTTATAGGTGATATACAGGATGATGATGCCCGATAACACCAGAATGTCTACAATCATCACAAGGTTTGCCCTTTCCACGATGACATTGTTCCTTGAAAGGGCCGCATAATATTCGGTATTTCGCTTCAGCTGCTGCAGGTTCAGCTGTTGTATTTCCTCCAGAATATATTTTCCGGTTTTATGCGCTTCATTGTATTTCTCACGGATAGCGTTTGCATCACGGCCTTGTTTCGCATCTATCGCCTGGGCTGCACTTTCGGAAAAGGTGAGGATCAGGTTTGTCAGCCGGTTCGAATCATTCAGGCCGGTCAGCAGGGTCTCTTCAATTTTACCGGCGCTTTCGTGCAGCTGATCCATATACAGCTGATACCGGTTTTTACTGTCGGAATCCTTGGTCTGGATGAAAAGCACCAGGTTTTTTTCGGCTTCGACAAGGTAATTTTGCATATCCTCCAGCAGCTGGCTTGCCTGGAACATGGCATCGATCTTCCTGAAAAAAGCGCTGGAATTCACCGAAAGGTATACGCTGACCAAGCTGACCATAATGATGGACAGCAGGAAATAAAACAACATTCGTTTTCGTATGGTATTCAGTCTGACCCTTTTCCTCCAGTTCATCATTCCTCCGCAGGTTCCTTCCGGAACCCTATCTTCTGAAGAAATTCACATTGTTGGACGTCACCGTAGTCACCGGTATTTCAACATATTCGCTGGCCGCCTCTTCATTCAGCATGATATCCAGTGATTCGGCGCTCATGATTTCAGGATTCATATCAAAGGAAGCCCCTATCACTTTCAATTCGATATATTTCAGAATATCCTCGGACACGCCCTGCCCAATGATGCTGGTCTTGGCAACGCGGTTCAGATCAATGATCACCTGCGCGGCACCAAAGGTGTCCTTCTCACTGGTACAGACAATGGCATTCAGGTTTGGATAACGGTTCAGAATATCGTATGTAGTGTCTTCCGCGCTGAACAGATCATAGCTTGTCCGTACAATGTCCACAATGTTCACCTTTGGGTGTTTGTCGATGACGGATTTAAAGCCTTCGATGAATAGGCTGCTTGTCACATCCTTCTCAACATCGGTAACGCTTTGAACCATCAGCGCTACGTAGGAAGGGCCGTCCGGCAGTTCTTCAATTGCGCAGCGGGCTGCCGATTTTCCGAAATCGTACGCGTTGAAGCCCACAAAGTAATTCCGGTCGGTTCCTCTGGCATCGGTATAGACAAACTGAATCATGATCCCCTTCGCAATGGCCTGGTTGATTGCCTGAATATAGTCCGCATCATAAATCCCCTGGGCGATAATGCCGTCAACCTTTGACGCAACTGCCGTGTTGATGGCGTCAATCGCTTCCCCAATGGATTCTACATTTACAAAATCAATTCGGATTTGCCGCTCTTCGGCATCGTTTATGATCGCTTCCCGGAACCGCGTGAGAAAATCGTTGGAGCTTTGAACCATCAACACCAGAAAGCTTTTTTTATATTCCGTGTTGTCACTGCCGTTTTTTCTGCTTTTATAAAAGTTTTCTTCCATGATCATGGAATAGGTAATGGAGATGGTGAAAGCAACCGCAAGAACCAGAAACAGCAGAACCGTGATTCCTCTGAACAATAAACTGAACTTTTTGTTGTGTGAAATAAAGCGAAGAAATTTCTTCGGGTCACTGTCCATTCCATTACCCCCTGTACAAGACAATTATACTTCATTTTGATCATTTGAGATACAACTCATAAAAAAAACAAAGAGAATAACTCTTTGTTTTCAGATCAACTGTTGTTTAAAACCCCTGCGGGGCTGTTCCGGAAACCCGGATGGTTGGCTGCGCCAACCCCATATCTGGAGAAGCCATAAACCTTAGCTTACCTTCGCCTTGGATTTCGAGAAGACGTCAAAAGCCACAGCGCCTGTCAGAACCAACCCTTTGACAATGGATTGCCAGAAGGTTTCAAGCCCCATAATGGACATGCCGTTGTTCATAATGCCCATGATAAAGCCTCCAATGATGGCTCCGATAACCGTTCCAACACCGCCGGATGCTGAAGCCCCGCCGATAAAGCAGGCAGCGATGGCATCAAGTTCAAAACCGTCGCCTGCTGTTGGTGTGGCGGAGTTCAGTCGCCCTGCAAAGACAATGCCTGCGATGGCGGCTAACAGCCCCATATTCGCATATATCCAGAACATGACTTTCTTGGTTTTAATACCGGACAGTTCGGCTGCCTTCGGGTTTCCGCCCAGGGCATACACATGCCTGCCGGCGACCGTTTTGTTTGTGATAAAGGTATAAAACAATACCAATACAATCAGAAGAAGAACAACATAAGGAAGGCCGTTCGCCCTGGCCAGCCAGTATGCAAACAACAAAATGAACGCCGTTATGACAATGTTTTTAATTAAAAAGGCCTGATTGGACTCAACCTCAAAATCCAGTTTCATTTTTCTTTTCCGGGTGATCAGTTGTGCTGCAAGATAGGCTGCTGCACTGGCCACGCCGATAATGATGGTCGTAATATGTAACCCGTTGCCATTTGCGAAGAAATCCGGGATGACGCCCGATCCAATGGTGATATACAATTGTGGCAGCAGAATGGTTTTTCCGTTCAGAATCATGTTGTTAATGCCCCTGAAAATCAGCTGACCCGCAAGGGTTACGATAAATGGCGGCACCTTGACAAATGCGATGAAAAAGCCCTGCCATGCCCCTGCCAGCAACCCCAGTCCCACACCGATAATGATGGACACCAGCGGAGGAAAACCAAGGGTTACGGCGAACAATCCGGATGACGCACTGACCAGAGCAACGATGGAACCAACGGCAAGGTCGATGTGCCCTCCGGAAA
Source organism: Bacillota bacterium (assembly GCA_023426765.1). GTDB lineage: Bacteria > Bacillota > Clostridia > DSM-8532 > DSM-8532 > JAAYJG01. Next base: position 18,262 of record JAEZBW010000431.1, on the reverse strand, counting down.
GGATGCAGAATACCATTCCGATAGCAAGTATTAATATATAACCCTGCTGCATGATTAGTCTGGATACATTGATGGGTTTCAGCAATACGCCCTTGGTAAGTATCTGGAAAATAATCATGATCACCACCAGAGCGATAAGCATTCCATACCGTCTCATGTTATGTTTCAGAACATCCTTAACCTTTTCGTACTTTGCGTATAACTTCGGGTTCCGTTCCATTATAATTTTCCCAATTCTCAGAAGAGATCTGACTGCTTTACCCATATTCATTCCTTCCCCTTAACTGATATAGAATCTATATATTCTGCCGGGTTTAACCTAATCGTTTTCCGGCTTTGGAGTACACCTGAAAGCTTTATGGTATCTGTCGGGAGCCCGTCTGGATAGCTGTTTTCCGGAATGCACCAATCGGTTCATGCACGAAATCATGCGAGCTTCCAGCCGTGGAATCCGGCCTTATGAAAAAAGGCATTTCCGAACGGGCTTCTAGTTTTGGGTGGATTGCAAAATGCATTTCATGATACTTTCCTGACTGGCCTCTTCCCGGGTCATTTCTCCGACAAACCTGCCTTCGTTCATGACATAAATTCTGTCACAGGTTCCAAGAAGCTCGGGCAGTTCTGATGAAATGACAATGATACATTTTCCCTGGGCGGCCAGCTGATTGATAATGGTATAGATTTCGTATTTGGCGCCTACATCAATGCCACGGGTGGGTTCGTCCAAAAGAAGCACATCGGGCTCGGAAAATATCCATTTGCTTAAAACGACCTTTTGCTGGTTGCCTCCCGAAAGGTTTCCCGCCTTTTGAAAGATTCCCGAACATTTGATGCCCAGCTTTTTCTTTTGCTCCTCCGCTTCCCTGATCTCGATATCGTCGTCGATAATACCGTTTTTACTGATTTTCTCAAGGCTGGCGAGTGTAATATTTCTGCGGATGTCGTCGATTAAAATAAGGCCTGCCATCTTTCTGTCCTCGGTGGCATATGCCAGACCTTCCGCAATGGCTTCGCTGACATTGTTCAGCTTCAGCTCCCTGCCGTCCTTGATGAGGGTTCCACTGAATTTCTTCCCGTATGCCTTGCCGAAAATGCTCATCGCAAGCTCGGTGCGCCCGGCGCCCATCAGGCCTGCGATCCCGACAACCTCTCCTTTTTTTACGTTGAAGCTGATATTTTTGATGCGCATCTTATCTTCATCCAGGGGATCATAAACTACCCAATCCTTTACTTCAAACCCAACATCGCCGATTTTGGGCGTTCTGGAAGGAAAGCGGTTCACCAGTTCTCTTCCTACCATTCCCTTGATGATCCGGTTCTCGGAAACATCATCCTTTCCCTTTACCAGGGTCTCAATCAGAGCGCCATCCCGAATGACCGTAATCTCTTCGGAGATTTTCGTAACCTCATGTATTTTATGAGAGATAATGATACAGGTAAGCCCATGTTCACGGTTCAGTTCCATCAGAAGGTTCAAAAGGTTTTCCGAATCCTTGTCATTCAGGGCTGCTGTAGGTTCATCCAGAATTAAAAGGCGTACTTCCTTGGACAAAGCCTTGGCAATTTCAACAAGCTGCTGTTTTCCGACGCCGATGTCCTTGATGAGGGTGGTGTGTTTTTCATTCAGCCCAACCCTTTTGATCAGCTTTTTAGCTTCCTGGTTCGTGACATCCCAGTTGACGATCCCGTTCGACGCACGCTCGTTGCCGAGAAATATGTTTTCGGCGATGGTCATATACGGGCTCAGGGCCAGTTCCTGGTGGATGATGGCAATACCGGCTTTTTCACTTTCACGTATATTCTTAAATTCGCATTTTTTTCCATCAAAATAGATATCCCCCGAATAGGTTCCGTAAGGATAAATTCCGCTTAATATGTTCATCAGGGTGGATTTCCCGGCGCCGTTCTCACCGACAAGCGCATGGATTTGCCCCTTCTTAACCTTTAAACTGACGTTGTCCAGCGCTTTAACGCCTGGAAATATTTTTGTGATATTTTTCATTTCGAGAATATATTCCGACATATTGATGCTCCTCGAATAAACCTGGGACATCAGTCCTGTGGCATATTCCGTTTCAATTTGGTTTATGATACGCAGCTGGTTCGTATTTCAAACTTATAATTTTAACGTTATTAAACGATTTCCGGGTTTTCCGTTCCGGCAGAAACCGGGCGGGTTTGGGCGATTAATCCCAAATGCTGAGCAATGAAACACTTCCGATGCATGATGGAAAAATTACAGGTACACCCGCTTCCTTTTAAGATACCAGGTTTGCGGGAACAGCCCGGTACTTTGAAACAGAAGATACTGTAATGGAGTCTGAGACTCCATTACAGTATATCTGTAAAAACCTGATTACTTCAATTGATCAGCGGTATAATAGCCAGAGTCAAGCAGCAATTCTTTGTAGTTGTTGACATCTGCAAATACAGGATCGCAAAGGAAGGACGGAACAACCTTAACACCATTGTCATAAGTCTTTGTGTCGTTGATTGTGGGTTCTGTTCCCTTCATGATCGCATCTACCATTCCAACAACCTTTTCAGCAAGGGTTCTGGTGTCTTTGAATACGGACATGGATTGTTCGCCGGCGATCAGGTGCTTCACGTTGGCGACATCGCAATCCTGACCGGTGAGAATCGGGTACGGTTTGGCAGCAGTGCCGTAGCCTGCAGCCTTCAGGGATGCAACAATACCTGTAGCAAGGCTGTCGTTCGGAGAAAGAACGACGTCGACGTTCTCATCGGCATAATAAGCGGTAAGAAGGTTATCCATTCTTGCCTGCGAGCCAGCGGACTTCCAGCCCTGAATAGCGATCTGTTCCATAGCGGTCTGACCGGACTTGATGACCAGTACGCCGCTGTCAATGTACGGCTTCAGGGTATCCATAGCACCGCCATTGAAGAAGTATGCATTGTTGTCGTCGGGTGATCCGCCGAATACTTCCATCATGAACGGGCCCTTTTCGCCCTTGTCCAGCTTAAGGGTTTCAACGATGTATTTGCCCTGGAGAACACCAACCTTGTAGTTGTCGAAGGTTGCATAATAGTCTACATTGGGGGTTCCCTTCAGCAGACGGTCATAAGCGATAACCTTTACGCCTTCTTTTGCAGCCTGTTCCAAAACGCCGCCCATGGCTTCGCCGTCGATGGATGCAATAACAAGAACCTTGGCACCCTTGGTGATCATGTTTTCAACCTGGGAAACCTGCATTTCAACATTGTCTTCCGCATACTGCAAGTCAACTTTGTATCCTGCTTTTTCCAGTTGTTTCTGCATATTTTCGCCATCCTGGTTCCAACGTTGCAGAGATTTGGTGGGCATAGCAACACCAATCAGCTGGCCTCCACTGGTTGTACCACCGGTTGTGCCGGTTGTGCCGGGCAGCGTACAGCCTGCCAGAACCACTGATAACAGCATGACCGCTACCAACAAAATGGATAGGGACCTCTTCATAAAAAAACCCTCCTTTAATAAGATCGTGTTACAGCATGTCTGTGCATGCCGTTCTATTCTTATCATAAAAGAAAGGTTTCTCTTTGACTATGGACAGATTTAAGATGATGCTGTACATATTTATTCTATCTTTTCATCAAAGGGGGAGAATAGTACAAATTTAAGGTTAAAAAAAGCCAGTTTTGATGGTGCGATTTACTGGAAAAACGATTAAACCTGCGATTACTATCCGTTTTTATCGTTCCCGGATGCTCAGAAAGCCGGCTTACGGTCTCAGCCTGAAGGTTATTCCCCGGCTTCCCGGCGAATCAGTTCGACAATCGTTTCGGTTCCATTCCGGGATGGATTCTTCTGCATGGCCTGGATGTATTGGTTCCTGTTATGGTACAGAAGGGTTGTTCTATCCAGAAGAGTTTCCCCCGTGAGGTTTTCCTCAGGCAATACATCACTGTAGCCATGCTTTTGGAGGGACTCGGCATTCAGGATCTGATCTCCGCGGCTGGCGCTTTTGGACAAAGGTATCAGCAGTGCAGGTTTTTTCAGTGCCAGGATTTCAAACAAGGTTGTCGCTCCCGCCCTTGAAACAAGCACATCAGCGCATGCAAACAGATTCGGCAGTTCTTCATTTACATATTCAAACTGCCTGTAGCCCTTCATCCCTTCTAGCTCGGGTTTGACATTCCCTTTCCCGCAGATATGACATACCTGGAAACTCTCGAGCAGTTCCTTCAGAACCTGCCGCACAGCCCTGTTGATGTTTTCCGAACCCTGGCTGCCGCCGATAATCATGACGACCGGCTTTTTATCGGTAAAACCTAAAAGACGACACCCCACTGCCCGATCCCCGGCGATGATTTCAGGCCGGACCGGCAATCCGGTCAGGCAGGCTTTCCCGGCAGTCATATGCTTTTCCGACTCGGGGAAGGTATAGCATACCTTCTTTGCAAAGGGCATGGACAGCTTATTGGTTAAACCGGGGGTGATGTCCGATTCGTGGATGATCACCGGGATCCGTTTAAACCAGGCCGCCCAGACGACGGGACAGGACACAAAACCACCCTTGCTGAAAACCACGTCCGGCTTAACTTTCCCCAATACCGAAAGAGCCTGCGCAAAACCACCCATAATCCGGAAGATGTCGGTGATATTTTTCAGATCCAGGTATCTGCGCATTTTTCCCGCCTGAATTGCATGATAGGGGATACCTTCCTTTTCGATCAGCTGCCTTTCGATCCCGTTTTTAGAGCCTATATAATGAACGGCAAAGCCCAAAGCTTTTAATCCGGGCAACAGAGCAATATTCGGAGTAACATGTCCCGACGTTCCGCCGCCGGTTAAAACAATCGTTTTCATTCTTACCGCCTCAAAGTTTCCTTTTCGTAGATAGTATATTCAGGCAACTGCAAAGTTCATGAAAAAACCTCTGCATCCTTGTCATAAGTAACTGTTCAGAGGTTTCCTCAGGTGAACGATATATCAATACCTCCGGCCTTTAACAGTCAGAGGCCTGGCGTTATTTTCTTGCAACCATTTCGCCATTATTTTTTAGGATATGATTCTCAGGAACCACCCCTCTGACAGGCGTCAATGGATAGACAATACTGTTTCTGCCAATCACGGTACCGGGGAACAGAACGGAGTTGCAGCCTACTTCGGCATTATCGCCGACAATCGCCCCAAACTTGCGCAGGCCGGTTTCAATGCAGGTATCCCCATCCCTCACCTTCACCTGTTCCTTATTGGATTTCAGGTTCGAGATAATGACCCCTGCGCCCAGATGTGCGCCATACCCCAGCACCGAATCCCCCACGTAATTGAAATGAGGAATCTGCGCCTTGTTGAAGATGATTGAATTTTTTATTTCGGTTGAATTACCAATAACGACACCATTGCCAATCAACACATATTCCCGGATAAAAGCCGATTGGCGCAGCTCACAGTCATACCCGATGATGGCCGGCCCCTTAATGGTTACAGTTCTTTCAAGGGTCGTTCCTTTCCCAACCCAGACATTTTCGGCAATCTGTTCATAATCGCCCGGAAGGCTTGCGGCGAATTCCTTGAAAAACGGTTTAATCCTTGCCAGAACCTCCCATGGGCATTGTACGCCATCAAAAATCTTTCTGAACGAGCACTCGTCCAGGTTCAGTAAATCTGCTACATGGATGCTCAAAAATACTCCCCCTTTAGCCGGAATCTTTTTAAACCTGTTCACACTTCCGCTTCATGCGTGAAATGAACCGTAACAATTATACCAGTTATGATACGGGAAATAAAGAATTTTTCATTGATATCAGCCCTGGAGGATCTTTTCAAAAGCCAGTCTTTTGGCCCCATCCTGCAGATAAATGACGCCGCAGGCCAAAAAACCATTCTTCAGCAGAAGCCGCTGCATGGAAAGGTTCTTTTCGTGAGTGTCCACCCGGATGCTTTGAGTTCCTTTGTCCTGACACATGCGCACAATATTTCCGATAATAACGGAAGCCAGCCCTTTTCCCTTATAACCGGACTGCACGGCGATCCGGTGAATGGCTGCATATGGGCTGTCCGTCAGCCATTTTCCGTCAATAAAATCGTAATTTCGGTCTCCGTCAAAAGTGATAGCGACCGTTCCGAGGATTCTGTTATTTTCAAGAAGAACATATCCATAGCCTTTGCGGATATCTTCCAGGATTGTCCCGGTTGATGGATAATTGTTCTGCCATTGATCGATGCCCTGGTTCTTCAGATATTCCTGTGCCTGCCGGATGATATCCATAATGCTGCCGAGATCGGCAGCGGTTGTTCTTCGAAATTCCATACCGGTAACTCCCGTCGATGGACATAAGACCGTTCGGAAAAGCATGTTTATTCTTATAGAACGGGCTTCCAGGCCTTAAATCAGCACGACAGCATTTAAAGACCCGTCCATGCGTGTCTATTATGAATAAGCCCAATTCCCGATCCGGCTCCCAAATCAAACCCTGTTTCTGACATATTTCAGATTAATGCTGGGATTGCTTGTTTTTACCGTTTTAATATCAAACTGCTTCAGGGAGGATACAAAGGGCGTCAGCTTGGCATACCCGTAATTTCGGGTGTCAAAGTCGGGATACCTTTTGTTCAGGATGCTTCCCAGCTCTCCGAGGAATGCCCAGCCGTCCTCATCGGAAGTTTCGGTGATAATGGTCCGGATGACCTCAATCAGCTTGTCGATGCTGAAAATCCCGGGTTTTGCCTCCTCCTGCTTTTCCTTTGCGGTGACCGGTTCAGAGGGCTTGGTGGTCATGGATGCCAGCACCTCAAGATACTTAAATTTCTCACAGGCTGAAATAAAGGGTGTCGGGGTTTTCTTTTCTCCCATGCCCACCACATACATGCCCGCTTCCCTTAATCGGGCTGCAAGCCTGGTGAAATCACTGTCACTGGATACAATACAAAAACCGTCAACATTCTTCGAATACAAAATATCCATCGCATCAATGATCAACGCCGAGTCGGTAGCGTTCTTCCCGGTGGTATAGCCGTACTGCTGAATGGGGGTGATGGAATAATTCAGCAGAATATTTTTCCATGCGGCCAGCTGGGGCTTTGTCCAATCCCCATATATTCTTTTATAGGTAGGTATTCCATGATTGGATATTTCATCGAAGATATACTTGATGTATTTTTCTGAAACATTGTCCGCATCAATCAGCACTGCAATTTTCTTCTCAATCTCCATAACCTTACTCCTGTTTGCCGGCTGTATGATACAGCCCTGATTTTATGAGGTTGCCTTATGGCTTTTGGTCATTCTCCGACGAGCCTTCGGGAGGAAAACGGTAATGCGCAATAATGGGTGAAAGGTTGTCTCTCCAGTATAACAGCATATCGTTTTCCTGCGTATACGGGCCGGAATTGTGAATCATCAGCGGAATGCCATCCTGGTTTCTCAGGTCTGACAGAATGCCAATATGTTCGTGCGGATCGTCAAACACGACGATGTCCCCCGCCTGCCATTGCTTCAGGTTGTCCTCATCCCCCGGGATGATTTCCGTTGTCAGTGAGACGGCGTGATGGTCAAAGAAACTGCGCAGGTTCTTAATCCGTCGGAAATCAATATTGGGATCGGGTTTGCCTTCAACCCTGGGATACCGATCCGGGTTGTTCCGGATATCCTCGTCAACCAGATCCTTTAACAGATAACCTGCATTTTTAAAGGCACGCCAGAGAACATCGGTGCACACACCTTCATCGTCAGGCGGATATCCGCCGTTGTAATAACCATCTTTGTATACGGGTTTGTTTTCGGCATCCTTTCTCGCGCCTTCCAGAATGTCATCGGTGTCGTTCAGGCCATCCTGATCCTTGTCGGAGGGGTTGACAACCCGCTGAATATTCAAGCCTTTCGGAGCAGTGGTTTTCGGCGATGAAACAATAATGCGCGTAGGCCCATCCGCTCCTCCAATGATGGCGATATTGGGGGGTTTTCTGCCGCAGGACGACATCAGAACACAAACGCAGAAAACTGCTGCAAGAAACCTCACCGTTTTCATTTGCTTTAACATATTGAAATTTATCCTTCAATTTACATGTGTACTTTCTATAGCATATTACAAATCAGGTTATTGTGCAAGCAATGGCAAGGCTTACATGTTACCTTGGTTTTTCCGGACAAAATCAACCGGCTTCCGGGATATGTAAATAACCAGGTCATTCCGGTGTCAGCCTGTAAAGGAATCCGTATTGTATGCCTGACCCAGAGGTACCCATGTTCCAGGCCTGACCTTGCACAGCAGCTTGTACAGGTTCATCGTATCGGACATGGCGGTGTGCTCCACTTCTTCGGCGATATGAAAGTGTTGGATCAGGTTTTGCAGGGAATAGCTGCGCAAGTGGGATATCTCCCGTTTGATTGCCTGAATGGAACAATAAGCCGGATAATTCCTGTCGATCCAACGGTAGTAAAGCAGAAACTTCCGATCAAAGGAAGCGTTATGCGCTACCAGGGGATATGGGTACGTGGCAAGGAATGCATGGAACCTTGCGATGCTGTCCTTGTCCCGGCAGATATTGTGATGGCCGAAGCCATACTTTGTGCTTCCGGTATACCCGTCAATTTTTTTAGCCAGATAAAGCTGATCCACCACTCTGTAATCTTCTATAACCAGGCAGGCTACTTCATAGATGCCCGAACGCACATCGAAATCCTGTGTTTCCAAATCGACCAGAATCATATTCTTCATGACTATCGCTCTTTTCTTTCATATTAGGACTGTTTCATCGGCTCGTCCACTTTATTGAGTGCTTATTTTTTCAGGACGAATGGTTTTTTGACATTTTCATTTTATCATATAAATCCAGCAGAATGTTCACAGGAAAAAGCTGTTTTTCGAACAGGAGGATCATCGATAAACCGGCTTCAACAATCCCAATGGCAAAAAACAGGATATGCAGGAAGGCAACCGCGCTGAGCATGATGCATTGCACGGCGATCCAGATAACCAGCGCCCAACTGAAGACACTGCTGATATACCCCTGGTACTTCAGCCTGAACCGGAACATAACAGCTGAAAAAACATTCCCAATGCCTAAAACGCCAAACAGAATGATGCCCGGTATAAGAAAGTTTTCAAAGGGTGAATTTTTCAATACTTCTACAGACATCCCGAGGGGTTTATACGGTTCAATGATAGCCGCCGCTCCGCCGCACATAGCCCCTATGCCTACAAACAGATGTAAAACAAACAATATGCGATACACTGCTGGTTGTTTTTTATTATCCATTAACCTTTTCCTCTTTTTCCGGTTCATAAAACCGATTCCACATATCATCATTATAACAACGGAAGCAATTGCTTGCAATTACTTCAGCCACAGGTTGCATGGGTGAACAGCAAGCTTTCGCTTGAGACTGGCCGCCAGCCTGCCCGTATCAAGCCATAATGCATGGATCATACGAAAATTAAAAGAACCCTTTCTGCAATTGAAAAGGTCCCCGATCATCCCATCACATTTCTTTTTTGCGGTATATTGCCAATGAGACTTGCACAGAAACGTACGCAAGGATGACCATGAACACGATGCACAAATATGGCAGTAAACGCATGAATTCTTCATTTATGGAAGGCAACTCTGTTTTGGATAACAGCAGGATGATGCCGGTCGGAACAAAGAGTATGAGCATCATCAGCATCCTGCCTTTTTCTACGCCAAATTTAAACAATACCGGAAGAATTGCACACAAAAAGAACAGGGAAATTCCAAGAGTTGCAGCGGCTGTCGGCAGTGCTTCAGTTTTTTGATTAGCCTGTGTTGCCAGCATAAAAATAAGGTTGAATACAAATGCGATCACCGACAAAAGCAAGCCGAGCAGATATTTGCCTAAAACCAAATCCGTCCTGGAAACCGGCATGGTCAGTGCATATTTCTCCCATTTTGAACGTTCATCATAAGCGAGGGTTGTAATCGTAAGCATGACCATCATCAGTGATAAAACCCCGGTTAAAAAACCCGCATCTCCGGTAAATAGTGAAAACAAGGTGTAAAAAACGAAAAGCAGCAACAAAACCTTATACTGTCTTTTCAAGTTATAGATATCTTTTAGAATCAGACCTTTCATAATACCCCTCCAATCTGATATTCCCTTTAAGGAAACAAGGGACTATACTTCTTCGGCTTGTGTCCCCTTTAAGCTAAAGCCCGACTGTCTGTTGTTCGCGGCGGCGATGTGAAACAGCATGATCTGTTCAATTCCGGCGTGGTCAATCAAATGGGTTCCCTGAACCATGTCCTTGACAACAAGGGCTTCAACCCCAAAATGATTTTTACGGCAGCCTTTTACCGCCTGTGGGTTAATCTTCAGAAGATCCATTTCGGAACACTTCAGAATTCCATATGTCTCCAGCAACTCATCCTTGCTTTGACTGAAAACAATTTCACCCTTATGAATGAAGGTAATGTAGTCGCTGATTTTTTCAAGGTCACTGAGAATATGGGAGGAGATGAAAACCGAATGACCCTCATCCTGAATAAACTCCAGGAAAACATCCAATATTTCATCCCGGATAACGGGATCCAGCCCATTCGTCGCCTCATCCAGGATCAGAAGCCTGCTGTCGTGAGAAAGCGCGGCGGCAATGGACAGCTTCATCTTCATTCCTTTTGAATAGTCACGAATGTTTTTCCTGTCCGGAATGGAGAATTGCTTTAAAAGCCCATGAAACCTTTTTTCATCCCACGTTCTGTAAATTCCCCGCATGATCAGGTTCACATTGGCCGCTGTCAGATTATCGGGAAAGAAGCTGTCCTCCATGACAACCCCCAGGTATTCCTTGATGTTTTTCAGATCGGTCAGGTTATCCTTCCCCAGGATAGTGATCGTTCCTTCATCCCTTTTAATCAGATCCAGAACCAGTTTGATCGTAGTCGTTTTACCGGCACCGTTCTCACCGATAAAGCCCATGATGCAGCCGCTGGCCAATCGGAGGTTCACCTTGTTTAGCGTAAAATCCGGATATTTCTTTGTGACGTTTTTCAGAATTAATGCATCTTCCATACTCTATTCCCCTTTATAAACCAATGTCAGTATTTCTATCAGCTCTTCCAGTGAAAGGCCGCAATACCCCGCTTTTTCAACAATGGCCTGCATTTGGCTTTCAATCTCCCGCAAATGTTGCTCGCGGATGAGGTTCACGTTTTGCGGTGCAACAAAGCTCCCTTTGCCGGTTACTGAAAAGATGAAGCCTTCCCGCTCCAGTTCTTCATAAGCTCTTTTGGTCGTGATGACGCTGATGCGCAGCTCTTTTGCCAAAAGGCGCATGGACGGCAGTGCATGCCCTTCCTGTAATTCTCCCGACAGGATAAGGTTCTTGATTTGCGCGATAATTTGCTCATAAATGGGCTGTCCGCTTGAATTACTGATATTCAGATTCATTTCATGCACCTCGTAATATTGTATATACATTATATATACAATATTACACCTATGTCAAGAGGTTCTGAAAAATTTTTAGCACAAAAAAAAGAGTCACAGATTAGAATATCTGTGACTTCACGGTTATAATGCGTAATGTATCGGAGAACCGGACAAGCTGCACACCGAAGAAAAAGCAGCTAATTTGACATCGTAACAGGAGCCATATCGCCATGAATCAAACTTATCAGTTCGGAGGGGTCAAGCTCAATTTGACAGCCTATTTTGCCTGCACTTACAACAATTGCGTCCAATGCTTCCGAGGTGCTGTCCAGAACCGTTTTAAACATTTTTTTCATGCCTATCGGGGAGCAGCCGCCACGGATATAACCGGTGACCTTGTTAATATCCGTAACCTTGATCATTTCCACAGCCTTTTCGCCAACTGCCCTTGCTGCGGCTTTTAAATCTAGCTCGGCGGCAACTGGAATGACAAACACATAATAATCCCTGCTGGTTCCCTGTGTTACCAGTGTTTTAAACACCTTTTCGACAGGCATACCAATCTTTTCAGCAACTGAAATCCCATCGATTTTTCCATCAGTAGGATCATAAGAATATGCATGATAATAGATTCCAGCTTTATCCAGTATCCGCATGGCATTTGTCTTATCACAGGACATGGTGTTTCTCGCTTTCTATTCATCAAAATGCTCTTAAACTCCCTGCCTCTTTAGGCGGGGGATAAAGCGATTTCTTGCTTTAGTGGAGGGTACAGCCCACCACTGAAGGGCATTTAATAAATGCTCGCTGCGCGTTGCACCCAAAACGAGATAGGAAGGCGCTAAAGCGCCTGCGTTTTGGTGCACATTTCGCGCAAGCGCTCATTGAACTCAGTCTGCCTCCATGGTTTTGGCGAATAGTAGATTACATAATTTTAACCAGGGAACCTGTCCCCCTGGTAACACATTGCGCTTTGAAGTGTGTGCTTCAGCAGCACAGAGGTGGTGACAGTTCCGACACCTCCGGGGACGGGGGTGATCGCATTCACGATACCGGCGACGGCTTCATAATCCACATCACCGCACAGCTTGCCGTTGTCCATGTTAATGCCCACATCAATGACGATTTGCCCGGAATGGACAAAGCTTTCCTTTACCATCCTGGCAACGCCGGCGCAAGCTATCAGAATATCCGCCTTTTGGCATTCCTCCGCCAGATTCCTTGTTTTTGTGTGGCACATCGTCACCGTGGCATTTTTACCCAGCAACAGCATTGCAAGCGGCTTTCCTGTAACCATGCTGCGCCCGATGACCGTTACCTTTTTACCCGTCAGATCAACCCCGTAATAATCCAGCAATTCGATAACCGCCTGGGGTGTGCAGGGCGGAAAACCGTTTTTATTCCCGGTGAAAACATGGGCGATATTGTTTATGCCCATGCAATCCACATCTTTGCCCTCTGCAATGATGGATTTTATTCTGTCTTCCGACAAATGCTTCGGCAGGGGCCTGAAAAGCAAAATACCATGCACGCTGCTGTCTTCATTCAAAGCCAGAATGGTTTCCTTGAGGTTTTGCTGCGTGCAGTCCACCGGCAGCGCGGTAACCTCTGCGACGGCCGATACTGCTGAAAACCTTTTCATAATCCCCTTCTCATACGCCAGATCGTCCTCCCGCTCCCCAACCCGGACTACAGCCAGTTTGGGGACAACTCCCCGCGTTTTCAATTGTTCCACATCATTCCTGAATTTATCAGCAAGGCAGTTAACAACGGGCATTCCCTTTAATTCCTGCATAATTTCCTCCATTTCATCATTGTACCTTTTTCTCTGCTGCGGTGGGCTTAACGAAATGCTTAGCCCTTCAGTTCTTCAGATATCTTCCTGTAGATTTCATCGCAGGTCTTTACCCCGGTATCCAGGATTTCTTCGGCTTCCCTGTTGGTTTTCAGGGCATAGTCCCGATCCTTCATCAACTTTGTGTTGATGTATATGTTTAAAACAGCACTTTCCATAGCGCTTCTGCAAGCGGATGCAGCAACCCCAACATCACTGACGGCAATCCTGGTTCCCTTCACAGACAATTGCACGATAACATCGAGAATTCCCGAGACTTCCTTCAGAATCTCCATGGGAACGGAGCATGCTTTCAGAAGTGCGTCTTCCAGTATGGCATCCCTGTTGGGATCCTCTTTGGGGATTCCGTATGCTTCCGATAGAGGTTCAAACACCTCTGCATCCTTTTCGATTAGTTTCAGCAGACGGCTGATGGAACCCTGGGTACTATCCAGAATCTGCTCGATATCCTGTTGATACTCTGCATATTTTTTCTTGCCAGAGGTCAGGTTTGCAACCATGGAACACAGCGAAACCCCTATTGCGCCGATAAGGGCGCTTGCACCGCCGCCACCCGGCACAGGTGCTTTGGATGATAACTGATTGATAAATTCATGGATTTCAATATTCATATCCTTCACTCCCGGTAAATCGAACTTATTATTCATTGTTACACAATTTTCCGGCAACGGCAATAGCTTTTCAAGTCTTGTTCTTCCTTTGAAAAGATATCTGGGGGTCTTTCGTATAAACAGGTTTTGTAAAGAAAGTATCAACCCGTTTTCTCAGTTCATCCCTCGAAAACATGATTGTCATTCTCAAACAAGCACATACAGTATTCAATGTTCTCATCATCATATATTCTTGACAGCTTCCGGTTTGTAATATATAGTATTTTAAAAGCAACGGGGCTTAAACCCTCGTTGCTTTTTGTTTTTATTGGATTTTAATATCACTTTTAGGGAGATTCGCAGACTTTTGTTTCCAGAGGAAGAGGTTCCATACAAAAATAGATTTTTACGCAGCAGCTGAACGGTTATCTAGGTTGATGCAAAAAGGAGGACATAAGGATGAGAAAACAGAAGAATTTGAAGAAAATATTAGAAGAAGTATTGAACATAGGATATCATACCAAGCAGATGCGCAGTGGTAATTTAGATGTAAGAATCGATACAGAGCATTTTGATTTTTTAAAAGATTTATCAGAAGATATCAATCAAATCAATAGTACCTTTAATACCTATACAAACGAGATAACCCATGTATTATCACATCTTTCGTCCGGCAATATGGCAGTCGCTTTTTCAGAGGACGTCACTTATCAGGGAGATTTTCTGCCGATTAAAAACGCTCTTTATAAAATCAGACATTCTCTGAATTGCTCTTTTGAAGAGATTCATAAGCTATCCACAGAGATAGATGCCATGAGTAATCAGGTTGAGAAAGGCTCCTCCTTTTTGGCGTCAAACACGACGGAACAGGCAGCCTGGATTTCTGATTTATCTTCAACAATTCATGACATTACGGATAAAACAGTACATAATGCGGCAAATGCAAATGCAGCAGCGAAAGCCGTTGATGCAATCGCTCATGAAACTGAAATCGGAAGAAGCTACATGAATCATATGTTGTCTTCCGTGGATAAAGTAAAGTCCTCCATCGATGATATATCCCATATCATTGAACTAATAAACGGAATTGCCGATCAAACCAGATTGTTAGCTTTAAACGCAACAATCGAGGCTGCGAGAGCTGGCGAAAACGGACAAGGGTTTTCAATAATTGCCGGTGAAGTGAATAAACTGGCACAGAAAAGCAGCGAAGCGGTTAAGCAAACTACACAGTTAATCAATCATGGTATCGCTGCATCCGATGAAAGTGCAAAAATCACGAAGAAAACCGTAGAAAGCTTTAAGAACATAAATGATTCGATCGAAGGAGTAACCGGTTTGTGCAGAGAAATTGCAGCGCTATCCAATATACAGGCCGAAAATCTTAAGGAAACGTCAGCTATCATTACCAATATATCAGAGGCAGTACAGAGTAATGCAGCTTATGCTCAGGAGAATAATGCAGGAGCAATGAATCTTTCGAACATATCTGCTCATTTGAAAAAGGTTCTTCATCGCTTCCGGCTGATGGGGCAAGAAAATGTACCGGTAACTGATAAAAATATGGAGGGCGAATTCACACGTGAGAAAGCCGGTAAATTAGTGGCAAAGCTATATCATGCAACTACTACTCCGTCGATAGATACAATACTGGAGACGGAAATTCAAAATCACAGAGATATTGAATGTCTGTATGTTATTAATGGAGAGGGCAGGCAATTAAGCCATACGATTATGAATCCAAAGATCATGGTGGAGCAGGATGAGAATTTTAGACCCGCATTGCCCGGCGAAGATTACAGTTCAAAAAAATACTTCCGCCAGGCCATGAAAAATAAGCAGGAATTGTATACTTCTCCAGAATACATCTCAAAAGCGACAGGAAATTTATGCAAGACAATTTCATATGCATACCAGTGTGCTGACAAAGACTACTATGTAATTTGCATCGACCTGTTATGCAGGTTTTAGGTCTATAGTCTGCAGGCATAACAAAAGCTCTGATTTCTCAGAGCATAAAGTTATTGAGCAAGCCTGTAAGCCGGGTTCTGTATTGGATGATCATCTATCTAGGCCGGGCATTACTGCGCGGCTCAAGCCACCCCTGAGGACTGGCGGGCAGCCAATGTGTCCTCATCACGGTGTTGCTCCAGGTGGGGTTTACAGAGCGTTCCCTGTCGCCAGAGAACCGGTGAGCTTTTACCTCGCCTTTCCACCCTTACCCCAGAAAAAACACCAGACGTGTTCTTCATGAGGCGGTCTATTTCTGTTGCACTTTCCTTCAAGTCGCCTTGACCGGGAGTTACCCGGCACCCTGCCCTGCGGAGCCCGGACTTTCCTCGTATACGGCCTTTCGGCCTGCACACGCGATCATCTGGCTTACTCAATATGTAGTTTTAGTTATCCGTTATAAATTGCAGGCTATTGCTTTTTCATTTCCTTTATGCTTTTTGCCTGAGCAAAGCTTCACCTGTTACCTGTAATCAAATATATCCTGTCCGTAGTGCTCAACGATTATAACATCTTTAAACTGTTTTTTCAATACATCAGATATTCCCTGAATAAACAGTTTTTCGGTGTGATAATGGCCCGCATCCACGGTGAAAATACCTGCCTGCTGTAAACCCTGTGCATCATGGTATTTCAGATCACCAGTCACCAGCGCGTCTGCCTTTTTAGCCTTTAATGCCTTGATGTCACCGTCGAAGCTGCCGCAGAACACCGCCACCCGGCTGATTGACTCCGGCTTGGTTCCGCTGATGACCCGGACATTCGGAACCTTCAGTTTTCCTTTGACAGATGCAATAAACTCTGATTCATTAAGCTTGTCTTTCAGTGTTCCCACCCTGCCCAGACTGTATTCATGGACAGGCTGTTCCAAGCGGTAAACATCATAAGCGACCTCCTCATAAGGATGCGCTTTCAGCATGCTCTCCACAACCTTATCCAACCGGTCACCCGGCACAATGGTTTCAAGGCGGTATTCACGGACTTCTTCAAGCTTTCCATTACGGCCGATGTAAGGGTTTGTTCCTTCTCCCGGCCTGAAGGTTCCAATACCGTCCGCTGTGAAACCGCAATCACTGTAATTCCCTATCCAGCCTGCACCAGCGTTATAAACTGCCTGCCGCACCTGTTCAAGGCTGTCTGCGGGTATAAATACCACAAGTTTGTACAGCGCTTCCCTGAAATGTTCCTTCAGGCCCTCAACATCCTGCAGTTCCAATGCTGCGGCGAGATAATCGTTCAGCCCGTTATTGGCTGTGTCGAAATTGGTATGAGCGGCGTAAACACAAATGTTTTCCCGGATGCAATCAGCCAGCATGGCACCTGTTCCAAAGCCTGTGTGAATGCTCTTCATGGGCCGGAACAGAATGGGATGATGGGACAGGATCATCTGAACCTTTTCCTTTTGGGCAGCGTCTATGGCTTCCTGCGTAAGATCCAGGCACACAAGCATCCTTTGAACCTCAGTGTCGGGGTTTCCCCACTGCAGCCCGGAGTTGTCATAATCCTCCTGCAGGAACAGCGGAGCTTTCCGCTCGATAAAAGCAATAATGTCTTTACACTGCAAATACATCACATCCTTTGAAACACTGTCAAACCAATCTTAACAGATATCTATGAAGCTTTCAACGCATAACGCTGACAACTCTTATGTCAACGTCTTTTTCCGCCCTGCTACGATCTTTCTCTTGTATCCATGGCTGCATATGCAGCTTTCATCTCCTCCAGAAGCTCCAGCTCCTTTCGGATATCATCAGGATCCCGCAGTTCGGATTTTGCCATGCCGTGGGCGATTTTGGACTGGATCCGGATGCGTCTTTCCAGATAAGCCTTCAGCAGAGGATCTCTGCGCTCAAACAGATGCTTTCCAATATGGTAATGGAGGTTATCCTGTTGCCTGAACACACCGTCATATACTGCCCTGATAACAACATAGATTCTTCCCTCATCTAAGGCCAAAGCCTCGTCATCGATGCGAAACCCTTTTTGACACAGATACTCCCGAAGGTATGCTTCGGTATATACGGGCTGCATTACAAGAGCTTTCGCCTTCTTTACGATTTCCGGCGACGCTTCAAGAATTTCAGAAATGACCACTCCCCCCATACCGGCGAGAATAAAGCTGTCGCACTCGCCTTCGCCGATGGGTTTTATTCCATCCCCCAGGCGAAGCTCTATCTTATCGGACAGCTTATATTTTTCAATATTGATGGCAGCCTTTCGCAGGGGGCCTTTTTTCACATCGGTCGCAATGACCCTGCTGCATTTTCCGGACTGAACCAGATAAATGGGGATATAGGCGTGATCGGTTCCGATATCGGCCGGTTTTTCACAGCCTTCCAGCATGTGGGCCGTTTGCAGCAGCCGTCCCTGTAAATGAATCATTGCTTCTCCCTTCGGTTTTTCAGCACTAAAAAAGGATGGATATTAAATTATCCATCCCTCATGTGGTGGGCCTTCAGGGACTCGAACCC
>JAEZBW010000121.1 GCA_023426765.1 Bacillota bacterium | reverse complement strand
GGCCAGTGCCAGACCATCCAAATGCAAAGCCCGCAGAATACTGTTCAAAAGACCCCACATCGGCTCATAGATAGCAATCCACATTTGCGCGATAACTGTTACGGACAGTACGGCCGGAAGCACACTGCTGGCTTTGAAGAACCTCTTGACACCTTCACTCTGCCTGTCCATCACCAGAGCGAACAGAAGCGAAATGGGCAAACCTACGAAGGTGGATAGAATCACAATGAGGATTGTATTCAGGTTTGATCTCCAAAAGGTTGCATCCCTCAGCACACGCGCATAATTTTCAAAACCGACAAAGCCCATGTTTCGGAAGCCGTCATTCTTTTGAAAGCTGATGAGAATTTCCGGGAATATCGGATAAATCACAAACACGGTAAACAGCAACAGCGCCGGAAATGCAAATATGAAGGTTGCCACTTTGTTCCCAAAAAACTTGTTCATATAATCACCCTATTAATCAACATCCCTATATGAGCTATACCCATATAGGGATGTATGGATTCGTCTGCTATAGTTTCTGCATGATGCTGTTATTTAAAGTTATCTGCCCAAATCGGGTTGATTACTTTAATATAGTCATCCGGTGAATACTGTCCAGTCAGAAGCTTACTGTTTTCAGTAGCAAACTCTGCAGACATCTGGGCATTGAAGGTAGCCGCCCACAGGGAAGGAACTTTAGTGGTTGCGCCATTGAACTGATCCAGGTTCTTTTGCAGCAGCGGTGAAATCCCTTCAATTTTAACGCCTGTATCCAGCATGGTCGGAGATTTCTGTTCGATATTGTAGAACAACCCATCCTGTGTTGCACAGAATATTGCAAACTGTGCTGCAACCTCAGGATTCTTGGTGTTTGCCGACGCCAGATAACCGCTGAGTGGTGCCCCCCAATACTGAATCATACTGTTGGGATCAAGACCTTCTTTGGCTGAAGGCCATGCAACAAAATCCGTATCCGGACTGGCAGCCTCGAGGTTGGTGGTTTCCCATGCGAACATGGCCAGCATTGCAGCCCTGCCTGATGTATACATTTCAACTGCCGGGCCGTAGTCAATATTGGTTACGCCATCTGCGAAAGCGCCAACCTGTACCAGTTTCTGAATTCTGCCCAATGCATTCTTCACGACGGGGTTGGAGAAGTCGGTTTTATTGTTCACGAGATCGATGGCTACCTGAGGATCCTCTGCCATAATCATGGTCTGAACCATATGCAGATTCGGAGTCCAGCCATCTTTTCCTACGATGGACATCGGAACGATTCCCTTGCCCTTCAGCGTTTCGCACAGAGCAACAAGCTCGTCGAATGTCTTTGGAGGAGTTAAGCCATACTGGGTAAATATGTCCTTATGATACCAGAGCCTGGGTGAAAAATACTGGTCCGCACCCGGCTGCACGCAGTAAAGCTTGCCATCCTTATCAGGTGTTACAAGAGCTTTCAAAGCCATTTTCTTTTCAAAATCAGAACCCTTCACATAAGGATATAAGTCCAATGCATTCCCTGCAGCGATGACAACTGAAGAGAGGTTCTGCTCGGAGAACCAGACATCGGGCATATCACCTGAAGCGTTGTATGCTTTCAGCTTATTGGCATAGTCCTGTCCGCCGCCGCCCAAATCATACTCTACTTCCACATTGGGCATATCCTTTGCAACATTCACTTTGATGTAGTTTTCACGAATGTTGTTTCTGTTTTCGTCGGTACTTAAGGAAAGAAACTTGATTTTTACCTTTTCAGCCGGTTTTTGCGTATTGTCGGTATTTGCCGGAGTTGATGTGCTTCCAGAATTCGGCGTTGTTATTGGTGCACAGGCAACCAAAGAAATACAGAGAACAACTGCGATAACAATCGCCATCAGTTTTGATAACCGAACCATTTTTTTGCCTCCTTAATTTTTTCCATTCAGACAATAGCCCTTTCGAAAGGTTTTACTCTGTAAGGAAATTGTACAGTTTTGCCTGCTAACTGTGAAGGGAATTTTCTTCGGACGCAAGGAAAAATATTGGTAACTTTGAAATCATTTTATGACCCCGTCTCTTTTGTTTTCAACATACTTACTGGGAGACAGCCCAAAATACTTCTTGAAGCATTTTCCAAAGTAGTTCGCATCCGCATACCCTACTCTGCCGGCGATGTCCAAAACCAGGCTGCTTCCGCAATCAAAAAGCTCCTTGGCTCTGTTCATCCTGTATTCAGTCAGGTATTCATTGATGGTCAGCCCGGTATCACGCTTGAAAAGAAAGCAGAGGTGCGCATAATTCACATACAGATGTCTTGCAATTTCATCAATGTTCAGATCATCCCGGTGGTAGTTTTCCCGGATATATTTTTTCACACACTCTATCAGGGCGGAGCTTTTCGAGTTCTTAATCCGCTTTGCAGCCTCCAGTGTATCTGTAAATACTCCTGTCATCCATACCTCTATCTCATAGATTGATCTTTTGGATTGGATTTCATCAATGATATTAATAAGATTATTCGGCAATACTTCCCGAAAAGTCAATCCAGTCTCCGCAACAAACTCCATGCAGACTGAAACCAGCTCCACACAGATCACATACAGGATCTCATGGTGTATGTTTTCTTCCCGGATATCGGTGAATATCTGCTTTATCAGATTCAAAACCTCACTGCGATCACCGGTGCGCAGCCCGATTAAAAGCCTGTTCCGAAGCCCGACTGTAAACAGGTTAACCTTGATCTCCGAGCCTTCTACCGAACAATAACTGATGACACGATCCTTTCCTTCGGTCAGCATATTCTTTAAGGCGACGAGAGATTCCTTATAGGATGCGGAAATATCCGGCAATGCCTTCTTTTCGTTTCCAACACCGATGGTCACAGTAAACATTAAATGCCTGGAAACTGCTGCCCGAATCGCTTCCAGCCTGCTTTCGAGCAGCCGGTGATTCTCCGTGTCGTTCTGATC
>JAEZBW010000017.1 GCA_023426765.1 Bacillota bacterium | reverse complement strand
GTTACCGGCGTATAACGGTTATCTTGAAACGAGATTATCATGTCCTGATTAACAGAAAAAGGGTACGCCGGTATATGCGGGATATGGGGATCCATGGTTTCTGTCCTGGACCGAACCTGAGCAAACGCATTCATGCTAAGTATTTATATCCTTACCTGTTGCGCGGATTGAAAATAGACCGTCCTAATCAGGTTTGGTCTATTGATATCACCTATTGCCGGATGCCAAAGGGCTTCATGTATCTATGTGCAATAATTGATTGGTATAGCCGTTTTATCGTGGGTTATAGGCTGTCGAACACCATTGATCGTACTTTTGTACTTGAAACAATAAGGAAGGCTGTCAGGCAGCATGGAGCCCCAGAGATCATGAACTGCGATCAAGGGTCACAGTTCACAAATGAAGATTACATTGAGCTTCTCAAGGAGCATAATATCAAAATATCTATGGATGGAAAAGGCCGGGCCCTTGATAACCATCGTGTAGAACGCTTTTTTAGGTCATACAAATGGGAAAAACTGTATCTTGCAGAGTATGAAACAGGTCACCAACTGAGAAAACTGACTGATGAGTATATGGATCATTATAATAATCATAAACCTCATCAATCTTTGGATTACCTGGTGCCGGCAGACATTTATTATGCACGTTGTCGGCCGTTACAAGAGGCAGTATAAGAAAGCATAGCTTTCATGGGGCTCTGCCCCATACCCCGGGATTTTTCGCTTGTATCCTACTGGCTTAAATAGGCAGAAAGACACCCTCGGGTGCCTCTCTGTAAGCCATATAGGAACCTGGCAGACGCTCGAGTTGCTTCCCAGCAGAGCTCTATCCTCCTGTCAGGCTTATTAAGTGTACAATAAAACAATTTGTTCATCAACATTTTCATCAATAGAACTATGGAAAGGAGAAACTAACTTAATTTTTTTGAAAATCTGTCTTGACAAGAGGGGGCATTATAAAAACCCGCATAAATACTGGTTTTCAGACTGGTTTTGTAGTATAATGGTGCATAGGAAGTGGTAATTATTCTTAAAAAAGTATGCAAGTGGGATTTAATGGAATGTACAAAAGCAGCGAAAAACAGATAATGATATCGGATGACTTCTTCCTTCCGTTTGGTGGAAAGCTTAATAAAGAAAATAGATGGGTAAAGTTAGCAAAGCTTATCCCTTGGTGGGAATTCGAAGACAAGTATGTGGATAACTTTAAATCAACAAATACAGGTGAAGAGGCTTTTTCGGTACGAGTGGGGTTAGGCACTCTCATAATAAAAACCAGACTTGCAATTTCTGATGAAGAAACAGTGAATCAGATTGCTGAGAACCCTTATCTTCAGTACTTCCTTGGGTTACAGTTACCTCGGTTTATTGAAGAAAAGCCCTTTGCTGATTCACTCATTACTCACTTTAGAAAGCGTTTTGGCCCGGATATCCTTAATGAGGTTAACGAAAGAATCGCTGCTATTGCCATAAAAAATGAAATCAAAGATGATAATGATCAGAAGGGCCCTCCAAGTTCTTCGGGGAGTCATGATGGAACAGATAAGGATGAAGGTGTTAATTGTAAAAAGTCCGGTAAGATAATTCTGGATGCAACCTGCACACCTGCCGACATCCAATATCCTACAGATGCAAGATTATTGAATGAAGCCAGGGAGAAGCTGGAGGAGATTATTGATATTCTACATGAACCTGAAAAGGGATTAAGACAAAAGGCACGTACATATCGACAAAAAGCTCATGACAGTTATATTGCATTTACAAAGCAACGAAAACCGAAGCCAGCCGTAGTACGGAAAATGAAAGGCAAGCTTTTAAGATATATCCATAGAGATATAAAAATAGTGGAAGCATTAGTCAGGCGAAATGGATTGGAATTACGAATAAGCATCAATACAAGAACCTTTTGGTTATCCAGGAATTATACCGTCAGCAGAATGAGATGTATGAAAATCGACAATACCGAATAGAGGATAGGATCGTCAGTATCAGTCAGCCACATGTAAGGCCGATTGTTCGAGGAAAAGCATCTGCATCGGTTGAATTTGGTGCAAAGCTTTCAGTAAGTGTTGTAAATGGATACGTTTTTTCAGAAAAACTGGAATGGGATGCATATAACGAAAACGGGACGCTGATTGATTCAGTCGAAAGATATAAAGAAAAACGTCGATTCTACCCGGAAGCAGTCTTAGCAGATAAGATATATAGAACAAGAGAAAACCGGGATTTCTGTAAAGCAAGGGGAATCAGACTGAGCGGACCAAAGCTTGGGAGAACGACAGAGGAAGAGAAAAGAGAGGCTAAAAAGCAGGCTTACCAAGATTCTTGCGAAAGGAATGAAGTTGAAGGTAAGTTTGGTACAGGAAAAAGAAAATACACGATGGATTGCATTATGGCCAAGCTCAAGGAAACAAGCGAATCGACCATAATACAAAACCTCATTGTGATGAACTTGTAAAAGAAGCTCCAGCTTCTTTTACACAAATTTTTATACTGGCTTTTTAGGCTTAGAAATCTTCAATCAAACTGGAATAGATTGGCATTTGTGGGACCGTAAAATTCAAAAGGATTCCCGTTAAGGAAACCCTACCTAGAACAAGGAAGGAAATACAGCATCATTTAAACCTTGCACATCGCGAGTATTTTAGAAAAAGAATTTTGAAACCGCTCATTGATAGTGGCTGACTAAAGATGGTTTTGCCAGATAAACCTAATAGCCCAAAACACAAGTATTACTCTGTTTCGTATGATAGAGTATTAAACTTACCTTTAACCCCAAATGGGTTGCAAATGGGTTGTTTGTACCTGAAAAATGAAAATATTAAATTTGAATAAACCGTGAAATCGGCCTGCTGCAAGGCTCGCGATAATTAGAAAAAAGCAATGAACCACCCTGACCACATCCATGGTAAGGATGAGGTCATCGGTTCGACTCCGATTGAGGGCTCCAGTGAAACACTTGAAAATGCTTGATTTGCTCGAATGTGAATCAAGCATTTTTAAATTTCAAGTTTCAAAGTAAACCAATAATAAACCAATTAGGGTTCAGTTTTACATATAAGGGTAATTGGTATATAATTTTATTAAAATTTATTATGATAATCACTGTAAAAGTGAGGTGCAGTTATGTTTTTGTTTTACCATCATGAACAAAGTGAAAAGAATGCAAAATATTATAAAGGTATACTGTTTGAGAAACTTTTATCCGATTACTTGGACAAAAATGGGTATGACATAAAGTTAAGACAGAAGCATAATAGCTTAGAATATGATTTGGAAGGCATAGATAAAACTACAGGTATTAATATACTAGGCGAAGCTAAAGCCCATAGTGAATCTATCGATGGGCAAACAATAAGTGCATTTGTCGGCAAGATTATACCTTTAGGTTTACTAGAGCGAAAAGTACATGGATTATTCTTGTCAACCTCTTCATTGACACCTGAAGCACAGGACTATTATAGAAGTGTTAATCACTTTGGTATCAATAGTTATACTGGTAAAGAACTATTTGACCGGATAATTGATTCACTGAGTTTACCAGAAGTTAAATTATTAAATACAAAATTGGTTGCATTAAAATATAATCCTATTGCTGATTTTATATTAACTACTGATTTTGGATATTTTAGGCTTGTGATTATAAGTGCCACTGATTCAGTAACGCCGTCACACTTTCTAGTATTTAATCAGTTAACAGAACTATTGACTGATAGAGATTTTCTGAAAAAGCTACAGAATAATATTAAGGAATTATCATCATTGGAACCTATCTTTGGGGAAATTAGGAAGGACAGTGGCGTTGAGTATAGGACTATACAGGAAGGATTATTGCTTGGTAAGGATTGGACTGACTATAGGTTACCTGCAGGACCAAAGTTTTATGTTGGGAGAACTGAGCTAATAGAGCAAATAGTTAATTTGATAAATAAAGCACATAACTCACATGTTATACAGGTTAAAAGTAGGTCAGGTGTGGGAAAAAGTTCAACACTAGCTTTAATCGCTCATAAGTATAAAGAATTAACCTATAATGTAGAGCTTCACGATGCAAGAGATATTAAGTCTGTACTGGATATTTTCTCTATTATTAGAAGATTTACAAGTAGCAGTAAAATGCCACGAGATTTTACGGAAGTAGAAGAACAACTTAGTCAATTAGCAATGAACAATAAAAATATACATATTTTTATTGTTGACCAATTTGAATCCACATTTTTTCAACCAGAGATATTTACCGCTTACGAAACAATTGCGAGTATTATCTATAAATTGAATTTAAACCTGTATTTTTTTCTCGCTCGTAAAAATGACCAGCTTACAACATATGATAATACCTTAATATCTTTACAAAGGCTTAATTCAATAGCTCAAAATTTTGAGTTACGTGATTTTACGAAGGACGAATCAAAGACCCTCTTGGACAATATAAACAATAATGTGACAAAAAAAATTAGCAAAGAGGTATTAGCATATATACTAGAATTTGCTCAAGGATTTCCTTGGTTGTTAAAAAGAACTATGGCACACATTTTAAAGCTTACTCTAGAAGATAATATATCTAAGAAGCAGTTAATCAATACAGGCTTAATGCTGGACGACCTTTTTGAAGAAGAACTTGAAGGACTGGAAGAGATAGAAAAGGATTATCTGACTAGGATTTCAAGTAGATTGCCTGCAGACTTTCACCAGTTACAGAAATATTTTGATGAAGACCCTCTTCTTCCAAAAATGCTTGATAAGTTTACTCAAGTTAGGCTATTAAGGTTAAGCGGTAATACTTATGACACTTATAATGATGTATTCAAGGAATATTTAGTTTATCAGAAACTTCCTGAATTTAAACATCAATTTATTTTTAGGCTTCACCCTAATTCTGTACTATCTTTCTTTGAAAAAATTGTTCGCAAGAATAAATTTACCATTGAACAGCTTTCAAAATCCCTAAAAACTAGCCAAAAAACACTTGGTAATTATATTAAGGAGTGTAGAAACTTAAACTTAATCAAGAGAGAAGGTGAATATTGGGTTGTTCCGAAAAACATTCAAGATATTTACCTTCAGGGTAGCCTAGGTGAATATATTAGAAGGCAACTCTTGACAAACGATTTAATTTCTAACTTACTAGTTACCTTAGCAAAAGGTAGCATTACCATAAATGATTTAAGTCAGATATTAAGAGCTCATTTCCCATATGTGGAAGCTAACGTATCAACTTGGAACTCGTACAGCAATATTCTCGCAAATTGGCTAGTAGCAACAAAAATTATTGACATGAGTAGGAAGGGTGAGATTTCCATGAGTAATCACTTTAAAGATACTATTCCTGATTTACTTGGAAATCTTAGTGAAATAAAATACAGAAGGAAAGCTAGAGGAACTGATGTACAATTAATACCAACTGTATCATGGAATACGGTATTAGAGTGTTTTGAACTGTTAAAATCAGGTGGCATACCAGATAAGGGAGAATTGAAGAAAGCTTATATGGACTTAAGGAAAATTGATATTGATAGAAAGTTAAATGAATTAGAATCAATAGATGATTTCAAAATAATGATTAGCACATACCTGCAAGATGATGAATTTATGCATGTTTGGGAAGCGGTTAGAAGCAAAGGTGACATTATTAGATCAGTTAAAAGTTTACTTAAAAATGATGTTGCTGATGTAACACTAAATTGGAGAATAAAAAAGATTCTTAGTTGGGGAAAAGGGTTGGGATTAATCGAAAACAAACGATATCAGTATAATAAGTAAGCTAAGATTATTTCGTGTTGGAGTTGTGTTCAATTAAAATAATAAGTTAATTTAGAGTAGAGGTTTTTTTAAGCGACAATTTAGCGACACTCTCTAAAAATAGCGACATATTAATAGCAACATACAGCAATAAGCAAAACCTTGAAAACATACATATAGCAATGATCTGAAACGTAAGGATAACTTCAGCAATAATAAAACATGGGTCTGCAAAACCTTTATTCCCCAGTTCAAATCTGGGTGGCGCCTCCAAATACCTGCAGAATCAACGGTTCTGTGGGTTTTTTACTTTTCCGGAAACGAAAATATGGGATAGGGCACCATAAATAATCAATAATGACAACGAATAATGCGATTACTCATGGCAGGGGAAGTGCAATAGTTTATTAAATTATAAATTCCTACACTTTATAACTTAATAAGCCTGCTGTTATTTTGATTTCAAGAGCATCTTGCAGGACATAGAAAATCATTCATGTTAATCGCCATATTTTGCCGATAATATTATATATACTATTTTGACAGGAGGTAAGGAGACATGATAAGTTCAGTCAATTTTTCAGGTGTGGAAAAAACAATGCATACAAATGAGAAAAAGGCTTCGAATCAGGAAGTTCAGATAGAAACTACTGCCGAAAAGGAAGCTTATATTGTTGATATTGGGAACAGACCAGAAAAAAAAGCAACCTATGACAACCCGGGAGTTGTGAAGCCTGATATCAAGAAAATAGAGCAATTAAAAAAGGAAGCAGATGAGGCATTAAGACCGTTAAGACAAATGGTAGAAGAATTGCTAAAGAAGCAGGGAATGTCTTTCAAGGCAGCAAATCTTAAGCCATCTGAAGGCGAAATGGTTGAAATTGATGACGAGACAAGGGCAGAAGCTCAAAGGCTTATTTCCGACGACGGAGAGTATGGCATTGAGAATACTGCCAATAGACTTTTTGAATTTGCCAAAGCCGTGTCAGGCAATGATAAAACAAAGATTAATGCATTAAAATCAGCTATCGAGCAAGGATATAAGGCAGCAGAAAAGGCTTTTGGCGGAGAATTACCTGAAATAAGTAAAAAAACACTTGAGCGCACAATGGAAAAATTGGATCAATGGACAGCGTCAGAAGAGGAATAAGCATTACTTAGTTATAAGGCATCTACTTATCGGTAGGTGCTTGTTTTTTGTCCTTCACAACCTGGATTAGCCAACTCTATGTAGAAATTGATAATTATTTGAATATACTGAAGGTTTAAAGAAAATGAAGGCTCTTTACCACGAAGAAAATGAACAGATTCATTCTGACCGGGGTGTTGTGCAGATTTGACATAAGCAAACATAAAGCGATAGAATGTTTACAGATTGTTCCGTTCTTTCGGGGAGGGAGATGTTAAGAAGATTAATAGTACCTTTTGGACTGAAGGATCCTGAACTAAATCTTGGAAGCCGTATCATGGTGATTTCTGATATATTCTGTGCATTACTTGAAAACCGCCCATACAGAGAAGGAATGACGTACAGTCAGGCAACCGGTATTTTGAAGGATATGGTAAGAGACAAAAAATTAAATGCTAAAATTGTGAATAACTTAATAAATAATATAGATGTTAACTGTGCACTTATAAAAACGAATATTTTTGATAATACAAATCTTCACAAGCAGTGAGAAACTCACGTCATTACAAAACCATCAGAAAATCGAATGGTACCACTTAATGTCGGGTGGAAGAGTATGTCAGGAAATCTTCAAAACAGATGCACTAACTTTAGAGGGTTCAGTTTAAGGTTTTTCTGTTATTGTGTTGTCATATTGGATGGCGGCGTTGGTTATGAAACAGGTAAATGTATAGGCAATAATTTTAGTAAAAGGGGCGAGTGATAAATGGAAAAAGCAAAGGTTTATTTTACGAATTTCCGCACGGTTGCTTTCGGTGACGGACTGACTGCTAAGCTTAAGAAACTCATAAAGAAAGCTGGTATTGGTCAGATAGATATGGAGGGCAAGTTCGTCGCTATCAAGCTGAATTTTGGTGAGCTGGGAAATATCAGCTACCTTCGTCCCAATTATGCCAGGGCTGTGGTTGATGTCGTAAAGGAGCTGAGCGGCAAGCCCTTTTTGACCGACTGTAATACCATGTATCCTGGAAAACGAAAAAATGCACTTGAACATTTGGAGTGTGCATGGGAAAACGGCTTTACACCATTGACAGCAGGATGTCCTATTCTGATCGGGGATGGCCTGAAGGGTACCGATGATATTGCGGTACCTGTAGAGGG